>CAJGDU010000016.1 GCA_904502175.1 Clostridiaceae bacterium | reverse complement strand
TCATAACCGGTCTCCCGGACCGGCTGCTTCTTGCCGATGATGTTGCCGGTGAAGTGCGTGATGGGGTTCATGGTGTTGGACCGGTAAGTACCGTCCTTCACCGGATGGCCGTTGTTGGCGCGCTCGGCGAAGTAGTAGATGTCCTTCGCGACGCCCTGGTGGTCGTTCATCCACTTGCACCAGATGATGTCCATCTCCCAGTTGGAGCGGTCCAGCTTGGAGCTGGCATAGCGCTTGACGCCCTTCTCGAAGTCTTCCCGGCTCTGCGGATGGACGTTGCCGTCTTTGTTCTCCTCCGGATAGCGGCCGAGGTCGAACTGCTGCTGACCGAGGTCGAAGAACCAGTTGTACTGGCTGTAGCCGAGCTTGGAGGTGGCGTAGAGGACCGCCTTCTCGACATAGTACATGGACTTGTCATTGAAGCACTGGTCGAGGATGGTGCCGTTGTTGACACCGGACAGCGTGACCGCCGTGTGGATGAGGTGGGACATGCCGCCCTTGAAGAGCGGGGACAGATCCTGCTCCGGTGTGCCGTCCACTTCTTCCTGCCAGCCGTTGTTCATGAGGTCCACAAAGGCCTTGACGGTGGGGCCGCCGAAGGAGTGGCCGTAGAGGTTGATCTTCTTGTGCGCCTCCGTCTTGCCGAGGTCTTTCAGCACGCCGGGATAGCGGCGGCCGAAGCGCTTGTGTTTGTACTTCTCGCTGTGGACTTTGCCATAGTCTACGGTGCCGCCGAAGATATAGGCATAGAGTTCGCAGGCACGGTCCCAGGCACTGCAGAAGGGGCCCAGAGACGGGACATAGACTTCATAGCCTTCTCCGCGAAGGTGCGGCAGAAGACGACGGGAGCCGAACATGCCCCAGTAGCTGAAGTACTTGTCCATGCCGTCGTCCTCTCCCCAGCCGGCAAAGCCGTGGATGAGGATACTCGGGTAGTTGTTCTTGTAGTCGTTCATTGATGATGCGCCTCCATAAATATTCAGTGTTCGAACAATCCGGAAAGTATTGTATACCTTTACACACAGCTTATGCAATGAAAAACTTTGTGTATTAATTAACTATCGCCTTTGGGCGATTTGTGCTATAGTTTAAGTGTTCATTCCTTGATTCTGGAGGGTATTTTTATGGATCATCTTCCCACCGAAAAACCGAAGGCGAACGGCAAGGCACTGCTGCCCATCCTCGTCTTCCTCGTTCTCTATCTCGGCATCGGCATTTTCTTCGAGTACATCCACCCCATCGAGGGGCAGATGGGCTTCTATATCATGTCGGTCGTCCTGGCCTTCACCGTGGCCTGGATCACCGCCATGGCCCAGGACCGCAAGCGGAACTTCGACCAGAAGATCCACCTCTGCGCGAAGGGCATCGGCGATGACAACATCACCATCATGATCTTCATCTTCCTGTTCGCCGGCATGTTCGGCGGCATCGCGAAGGCGGCGGGCGGCGCGGCCAGCACCGCCAACTTCCTGCTCGAACTCCTGCCCGGCAGCCTGGCCGTCCCCGGCATGTTCGTCATCGCGAGCCTCATCTCCATGTCCATGGGTACGAGCGTCGGCACCGTGACGGTCCTCGTCCCGGTGGCGGTCTCCCTCGCGGAGAGCGCGGGGCTCAGCATCCCCTACTGCGCCGGCATCGTCCTCGGCGGCGCCATGTTCGGCGACAACCTCTCCTTCATCTCCGACACCACCATTGCGGCCACCAAGACCCAGGGCGTCGATATGAGGGACAAGTTCAAAACGAACTTCCGCATCGCCCTGCCGGCGGCGCTGACCACCCTGTTCATCATCTATCTTCTGGGCAACCGGCCCACCGACCTCGGTCACTTCGACTACAACATCTTCCAGGCCATCCCGTACTTCATCGTGCTCATCGCCGCCCTCTGCGGCATGAACGTGTTCTTCGTCCTCGGCGGCGGCACGGTCCTGTTCTTCCTGGTCGGCCTGTTCACCCATTCCCTGACCTTCACCACCGCCCTCACCGCCATGGGAGACGGTCTCTCCGGCATGTTCGAGACCATCATCGTCACCCTGCTGGTGGCATCCATCGGCGCGCTCATGAAGGCGAACGGAGGCTTTGAGGCCATCCTCTCCTTCATCCAGAAGACGGCGAAGGGTCAGAAGGGCGGCATGTTCGGCATCGCCGGCCTCACCGGTCTGCTCGACATCGCCACGGCCAACAACACCGTCACCATCGTCCTTGCGGGGCCCATCGCCAAAGAGATCTCCGAGGAGTACGGCATCGAGCCAAAGAAGACCGCTTCCATCCTCGATACGGTCTCCTGCGTGTTCCAGGGCATCATCCCGTACGGCGCCCAGCTGCTGGTGGCAGCGGGCCTTGCGGGCATCTCCAGCGTCTCCATGATGCCCTACCTCTACTACCCGTACCTGCTCGGCATCTGCGTCATCGGTTCCATCCTGCTGAACGGCAAGTCACTCAAGAAGAAGTCGTAAAAAAGACCTTGATTTTACGCCACATTTCCCGTATAATTATGACCGTTGCACTACGGGGTGTGGCGAAGTTTGGTATCGCGCTTGCTTCGGGAGCAAGAGGCCTCGGGTTCAAATCCCGACACTCCGACCATAAAAAAAGACTCGGCAAATGCCGAGTCTTTTTTCTTTTCTTCAGATGCGTCTGTCCCGGGCCTGCTTGTCGTAATGCTTGGTCAGGAAGGGACGTACCACGAAGTAAATGAGTTTGTTTTCCGCGTTGGTCATGTAGATGGTAAAGGTGAGCACGAACCCCACCACACCGGCGATGACCGCGGTCCTGATCAGTTTGATGATCATTGAAAACAGTTTTTTCATCGTTCGTCTCCTCTCTTACCAGGCTTCCGCGTCGTCGAAGTCCACGAGGGTCGCGTCGAGGGGTTCCTCCCCCATGACGATGGACATGTAGTCGTTGACCGCTTTGCGGATCTCTTTGCGCGGAATGGTCCGGCAGTCTTCCAGGTCGTGGGGCAGGAACATGAAGTGGAAGCCGAAGGCGGCCGCCTGCTCTTCCAGCAGCGCGTGGACGCCGTTCATGCCCTTGCAGGCCACGTTGTCGTTACAGATGACCATGTCGCAGTTGAGCTTGGCCGCCCATTCCCAGACGGCGTTGACGTTGTCCCAGCCGCCGACGGCGTGGTGACGCATAACGCCCTTTTCCGAGAACTTGGCGAGGTCTTCCAGGGCCTTCTCCGGGTCCTCTGTATCGATCATGTTGTGACCCATGGTCGAGTCCATGTTGAGGACGATGTTGATGCCCCAGCAGTTCTGGGTCCAGGTCGGGAAATCGGTGTAGTACATCGCCGAGGGGCCCCAGAGGAACGCTCTGTGCCGGGTCTTGCCCTTGTAAGGCAGGTACTGGTCCCGGACGGACTGGCGCAGGATCTCGATGACCTTGTCATCGACCTCGTTGAAGTAGGCGTCGTGGCCGTTGACCAGCGCCCATTCCACCAGTTTGTAGAGCGATTCACTGATGCCGGAAAGCGGCGAGTACGGGGTGGCGAACAGTTCCCATTTCTCCAGCTCGATCTGGTTCTGATGGTTCATGTTTTTGGCCGCCTTGAACAGGGCGTCCCAGTCGTATTTCACGCCGTAGACATCTTCGATTTTCTTGATGGCCTGGCGCAGCTCTTCCTTCGAATAGTCGTTGCCGTTCTTCGTGTTGTGCTGCATGGCAAAAACGAAGGGATAGTCCTCGATGCCCTTGCTGTTGAAGCGGCGACGCTGGAACATGGATGTAGCTTCCGACGCGTTGCAGGGCTGGTTGGTCGAGAGCACCAGTTTGCCGAACACCGGGAAGGCGTCGTCGATGGCAACACCGGTCTCCGCCGAGCAGCGGGAGCAGACGTCCGGCGCAAGGCCGTAGGACTCAGCGACGTCGATGTAATACGGATCCAGATGCTGGTCGACGTCACAGACCACGAACTCCGGCATGGTCTGCATGGGCTCCGCGTTGAGGGTCGGGAACCCCGCGGTAAAGAGCGGTGGGATGGTCTCGTCGAGACCGATCATTTTGTCGGTCATCTCACCGCCGCCGAGGCGCTTGTCGTTGTGCAGGATGAGGCCGATGCGCAGGGTGAGGATGCGGACGATGGCGTTGCCGTGGATGTTGGCGATATCCAGCTCTCTGCCCCGGTAGCCTTCGAAGATGCGGTCGACAAAGGCGAAGGAGCCGAGGAAGGAACCCATCCAGCGGTATTCCCAGATGCCTTTCATGATTTTTACGGGGTCTTTCGCCACCATGGCACCCATATAGCCGACGTTCTTCAGCCAGGCCTTGTAGTCCTGGAACGTGTCTTCCACGCCGCGCCATTCGCGATACCGGGCAATGCCGGTCCCGTCGTCACGGTAGCGGGAACGCTGTCCGCCGACGCCGTTTTCCGCCATCCAGACGGGGTCATACTTTTGCAGTTTCTGATCGATAAAAGCGATGAGTTCTTTTTTCATGAGGACGCCCCCTTCCCTTTTGCTCCGGCCGTTTCGATCTTTTTGATTTCCAGTCCTTCGACGAAGGCCTGGAACCGGGTCCGCAGCTGTCCGGCGCCTGTCAGGGTGTAGTCTTTTTCGATCTGACAGGTCGGGATGCCCCGTTCATTCGACAGGATATGGGAGGCCAGAACCTTTTCATAGCTCCAGAACTCACAGAATTTCATGCTCTCCACGACGATGCCGTCGGCCTTGTATTCTTCGACCATGGCCTCCAGCACGTCTGTGCGCTGATCGATTTTCTCCTCGGCCATGAACCGGGGACAGAGATTGGTCTCCAGATAGTGGCGGCAGATCGCGTCGAAGGGCGATTCTCCGTCCAGGATCTCGATCTGCTCTCTGCTTGGTTTGGAGCCGAAACAGTACCGGTCTCCCACGACGCGGGCGCCGCAGAATTCCAGAAGCTTGGTGAACTCCGGGTCGTCGATCTCGGAGCCGCACACGATGACACGGGCGCGGAATGCCGGCGAAGGGTCGGGTTCGCGGTTCTGGATCTCCTCCAGGGTCTCCCGGAGATAGGGCAGGATGAGACGGTGCGGACAGACCTCACTGACCAGCTGGATGAGATGGAACTCATAGCCGGTGACCGTCGGGTTGTCCAGCTTGCGGAAGTCCCCGATCTCCGTGATGATGCGGCTGACTTCGTTGTGGTCGTCGATCGCCGCCCGCAGGGCGTCATCCGACGTGTCGATCCCCAGCACCTTCAGGTTCGCGAGGACCTTGTCCTGCAGTTCTTTTTTGTAATAGTTGAGGGCCGCCTGATCCGACTTCAGCGGAGCGTCGATGATGGATGTGACGAAGGGGTCGTGCTTGACCGGTTTGATCGTCTCAAAGTGTTCTTCCATCCGCTCCATCGCGGAACAGGCCTCCGCGCCGAACAGCGCGGAGAGATAGTTGTAACTACCCTCGATGGCGCGTTCGAGGATCGCGCGGGTATAAGGACAGTTTCGATTGGTGAGATAATAGTCACCGATGGGAGTCGCTTCACAGTGCGGGGCACGCAGCCTCGAGGAGAAGCTTCCCGGCAGATTCAGCAGGGTCTCCGGAATGTAGTAGCAGTTGTATCCGAGCGCTGTATCGCCGTCTTCCACTGCCTGTTTGACCAGCTCGTTGGCGGGCTCATCCAACAGAGTCTCGAAATAGAGTATGTGCTTCAAATCATGCATCCTGTGCTCACCTCCAAAACAGTTCGGCGGCATCCTGCCGTCGAAGAATACACAATTACCCGATTTCATTATAGAAAGCATCTCGCCCGCAAAAAAGCAATCAAATGTAACTTTTGTTACACTAGTGTCTGTAGATTCTTAACAGAAAAAGCCCCGTACTCTCGTACGGGGCTTTTGGGGTTTCTGAACGGTTTATTTCAGGGAGATGGCCTTCCTGGCGGACTCGACGATGTGGGCGGCATCGAGGCCGAACAGATGGAGCAGTTCCACGGCCGGGCCGGAGCGTCCGAACTCGTCGTTCACGCCGACGCGGACCACCGGGGTCGGGCAGTTCTCGGAGAGGGTCTCGCAGACCGCGCTGCCGAGGCCGCCGATGATATTGTGCTCTTCCGCGGTGACGACACAGCCGCACTCTCTGGCCGCCTTGACGACCAGCTCCTCATCGAGGGGCTTGATGGTGTGGATGTTGATGACGCGGGCGGAGATGCCTTCGTTCTTCAGCTGTTCTGCCGCCATGAGGGCTTCGTTGACCATGAGGCCGGTGGCGAAGATGGCGACGTCGTCTCCTTCGACCAGGACCTGGCCTTTGCCCCACTCGAACTCGTAGTCATCGCCGAAGATGACCGGGACGGCGAGGCGGCCGAACCGGAGATAGACCGGGCCTTCATACTTGGCTGCGGCAATGGTGGCGGCCTTCGCCTCCACAGCGTCCGCGGGATTGATGATGGTCATGCCGGGGATGGAGCGCATGAGGGCGATGTCCTCGTTGCACTGATGGGACGCGCCGTCCTCTCCGACGGAGATGCCGGCATGGGTGGCGCCGATCTTGACGTTGAGGTGGGGATAGCCCACCGAGTTGCGGATCTGTTCAAACGCTCTGCCGGTGGCGAACATCGCAAAGGAGCTCGCGAACACGGTATAGCCGGTGAGGCTCAGTCCGGAGGCGACGCCGATCATGTTCTGCTCCGCGATGCCGCTGTTGAAGAACCGGTCGGGGTACTGTGCCTTGAACTTCGCGGTCTGGGTGGCGCCGGCGAGGTCGGCGTCCATGACGATGACTTTTTCGTCGGTTTCTCCCAGATAGAGGAGACCTTCTGCATACCCGATGCGGGTGGCTTTCGTAATGATATCTGCCATGTCTCTCCCCTCCTTATTCTGCGGCCGCCGTCTCGAGTTCGGACAGGCGGTCCTGCAATTCTTTCATTGCCTGATCGTATTCTTCCTGTTTGGGTGCTTTGCCGTGCCATCCCACCTGGTCTTCCATGAAGGAAACGCCTTTGCCCTTGATGGTCTTCGCGATGATCACGGAGGGCTTTCCGTTGTGCTGCTCCGCAGCGGTGAACGCGGCATCGATCTCATCGAGGTCGTTGCCGTCGCAGTTGACGACGTTCCAGCCGAACGCTGCGAACTTCTCGTCGATGGGATAGGGTGAGTTGACTTCCTCGAGGGTGCCGTCGATCTGCAGGTTGTTGTTGTCGACCACGGCAATGAGGTTGTCGAGTTTCTTGGCGGCGGCAAACATGGCCGCCTCCCAGACCTGACCTTCCTGGACTTCCCCGTCTCCGAGGACCGTGTAGACCTTGTAGTCGTCGCCGGCCAGTTTCGCGCCGAGGGCCATGCCCACCGCGACAGAGATGCCCTGGCCGAGGGAACCGGTGCTCATGTCGACACCGGGAGTCATGCGAAGACTCGGGTGGCCCTGCAGGAAGGAGTCGGGTTTGCGCAGACGCTCGATCTCAGACTCCGGGAAAAAGCCTTTCTGCGCCAGGGCACCGTAGAGCGCCGGGGCGGTATGGCCCTTCGACAGGACAAAACGGTCCCGCTTCTCCCAGTCCGGGTTTTCGGGGTCCACATTCATTTTGTAAAAATACAGGTACGCCATGATGTCCGAGACGGAAAGCGAACCGCCCGGGTGTCCGGACTTCGCGTGGAACGTGCCAGTAATGACATCCATGCGAATGCGAACGGCCTGCATTTCCAGTTCTCGCTTCAGTTTTTTGTCCACAATTAGTCCCTCCAGCTTTTATTCTCGGCGGGTGCTTTCCAGCCCCCGCAAAAACTTCGTGAATGACTCCGGCAGCTCCGACGAGAATTCCAGGTACTCCCCGGTGCGCGGATGGTTGAACCCGATGAGCCCGGCGTGCAGGCACTGGCCCTGCAGGCTCTTCGGTGTGTTGGCCGGTCCGTAGACCGGGTCGCCGGCGACAGGGTGGCCCTGATAGGCCATATGGACCCGGATCTGATGGGTCCGTCCGGTCTCGAGCCGGCACTTGATGTACGTGTAATCGCGGAACCGCTCCAGCACCTCCCAGTGGGTGACCGCGTTCCGGGAATGCTGTGTGGTGACCGCCATCTTCTTGCGATCCTTCGGGTTGCGCCCGATGGGCGCATCGATGGTGCCGCTGTCCTCCCGGAAGTTCCCATGGACGACCGCCCGGTACTCCCGGGTGAAACTGTGATCCTGGATCTGCTTCTGGAGCGCGGCATGTGCCATGTCGTTTTTCGCGACCACCAGCAGGCCGCTGGTGTCCTTGTCGATGCGGTGGACGATGCCGGGCCGCAGTTCTCCGTTGATGCCGGAGAGGCTGTCGCCGCAGTGCCAGAGCAGGGCGTTGACCAGCGTGCCGTCCGGGTTGCCCGGAGCCGGGTGGACCACCATGCCTTTCGGCTTGTCCACCACCAGCAGATCGGCATCCTCATAGACGATGGTGAGGGGGATGTCCTGGGCCTCTGCCACAATGGCCTGCGGCGCCGGGATGTCCACTTCCACGACTTCCCCGGCTTTGACTTTGCGGGACTTCCCCACCGGTTTCCCGTCGATGGAGACGTGCTCCTCCGAGAGGAGTTTCTGGACACCGGAACGGGTCAGTTCCTCTACCGCGTCAGAGACCAGGACGTCGACACGGAGCCCCTCCTGTTCGGGAGAGACCGTGAGACGTACCGTCTGTTCTGTCATGGCATTACTCCTGGTCCTGTGGGTTTCGAAGCTCCTTTCCAAACGACCAGACGGTCGAAAGGATGAGCAGCACGGCGCCTGTCGTCACACAGATGTCCGCAAAGTTGAATACCGCAAAATTGGTGAATAGCACTTCAATGAAATCGACTACGAAGTGGCGTACCACCCGGTCGATGAGATTGCCCAGGCCACCGGCCACCAGCAGGAGGACCGCCACCTGGTCGGCTCTGTCCCGGACCCTGCCCAGAAAGAGCAGGAGCACGGCGATGATCAGAATGATGGCCGTGACAGCGGTCAGGAGCTGGGTCCTGCCGCTCAAAAGACTGAAGGCGGCGCCGGTGTTTCGGACAAAACGAAACTGCAGGAGGTTTGGGAGGACAGTGACCGCCTCCCCCGCCGGCAGTTTTGAGAGGACCCATGCCTTGCTCCACTGGTCGAACCCGACCAGTCCCGCGATGACCGCGGACCAGGCAAGGAGCATGGGCCATTGTTTTTTATTTGAAATATTTGTTTCCGTCATTGACATCCTCTACGGTGCTGCCGGCAAGATACTTGTCGATATCGCCAAAACCGTCATCGTCGTCATCGTCATCGACTTCGACATCGTCGAGGTCGAACAGGGACTCCTGTTCCGGCTCCGACTCAGGTTCCGGCTCTTCGACGGGCTCCGGCTCCGGCTCTTCCACAGGCTCCGGTTCCGGTTCTTCCGCGGGAAGCTCTTCCGGCATTTCTTCGACTGTCGGGACGACCGGCGCCGCAGGCAGATCCTGCTGCTCTTCCAGCCGCTCCTTCGTCTCCTTGTAGTTGCGCTCGCCGAGGACTTCCTCGCCGGAGGCAAAGGTCTCTTCCTCAGCTTCCGCTTCCGGCTCTTCCACCGACTCTTTGACTTCGTTGGAGAAGTCGGGCGCGAAGGACAGCAGTTCCATCTGCATCTGATAGGTGTCGGACAGCTGCTTGCGGATGCGGACGGACTCGGTCTTGATCTTGTCGAGATAGGCCTCTTCCTTGGCCGCCTCTTCGGCGACGGAACCGACTTTCTCCTCATAGATGGCGTTGGCCGTATCGAGGAGGTCGGTGGCCTTGTGGTTGGCCCGGTCAATGATCTCCTGCGCTTCCGCACGGGCATCTTTCAGGATCTCTTCGGCTTCGACTCTTGCCTTGTCCAGGATCTCTCCGGACTGGGCGTCAACGGACTCTCTGGCGGCGCGGATCTTCTCCTCCGTCTCGGACAGCTGGCCCTGGGCCTTCTGCTGTGCCTCCACGATGATGGAGTTCTTCATGCGCTGCGCTTCCACCAGGGCGTTGCGGATATTCTCCTCGTCGTCCTTATACTGCGCAAGGCGGTCCGCCAGGACCTGCAACTTCCGTACGATCTCCGCGTTCTCACGGAACATCTGGTCGTAGGACGCGTAGACTTCGTCGAGATATTCGTCCACATCGGCGGCAAGATAGCCGCTGCGGCCGGAGGCCTGGAACTCGTGGTTGCGAAGATCTTTGGGAGTAAGCATAGACATTCACCTTCCGTAAAATGATGGGCACCCCTCAAATGGTGTGCCCATGCGAATACTGAACTGATTATTGCTGGCCGGTGAAGAACATGCCGCTGTTCTCCAGTTCATCCAGCAGATCTCCGGTCACGCTGACGTTGTACGGAGTAATGATAAAGGTGCTGTTCGCGACTCTCTTGAGGGCGCCGGCATTGGCATAGGCGACACCGGACAGGAAGTCGATGAGACGACGGGATACGTCGCGGTTGGCAGCTTCCAGATTGAGAACGACAGTGCGCTTCTCATTCAGGTGGTCGGCAATGGCGCTGGCGTCGTCAAAACGCTCCGGCTTTGCCAGAACGACCTGAAGGGTAGTTTTGGAAGGCATGTTGACCACATTTCCTCTTTTGGCCTGGCCTTTCGGTTCCGAAGCGGGGGCAGCGGGCTGCTGTCTGACAGGAGCAAAGTCCTCCTCTTCCTCGTCTTCGTACTCTTCGTCGAGGTCGATATCGTATTCGAAGTCCTCGTCTTCCGGCTCAAAGCCTGTGATTCTTTTGATATTGTCGATGAAATTAGCCATTTCGTTTCTTCCTCCGGATTCTCAATAAATGCGGGCACCAAACAAGCTGGAGCCCACTCGCACCAGCGTCGAACCCTCCAGGATGGCCTGGACGTAATCGGCAGACATGCCCATTGACAGAATATTGATATTACTATTATCTATATTTTTACTCTTCATGTCAACATAGAGTTGATGCATTTGAGAAAAATAGCCCCTCAGTGTGACGTCGTCGCAGATGGGCGGAATGGCCATGAAACCCTCCACGGAAAGGCCGGGAAGTTCGACGATTTCCGCCAGCAGATCGGGCACCGCATCATAGTCCATGCCGCTTTTGGATTCCTCTTCCCCGACATTGACCTCCAGCAGGATCTTCGTGACCAGGTCGTTCTTCACCGACTGTTTGGAGATCTCTTTTGCCACCTTCACGCTGTCGACCGACTGGATGGTGGAGACTTCTCCGACGATCTGCCGGACCTTGTTGGTCTGCAGATGACCGATGAGGTGACAGTCGACGCCGTCGAGGTCCAGCTCGGGTTTCTTGCCGAGGAACTCCTGGACCCGGTTCTCACCGATGAGGTCGATGCCGCAGTGGATGGCATGGTTGATGAAGTACGGTTCCACCGTCTTGGTGACCGCCATGAGGTGCACATCTTCCGGGCTGCGGCCGCTGCGGATAGCAGCTTCGGCGATGTTGTCTCTGATTTCTCTGATATTGTCTTCGATGTCACGGCACCGCTCTTCGCGGTACTCAGTCAAGGACTTCTCCATCGTGATGATCCTTTCCGTCCAGAATGATTTGGTCGTACAGCTTCAGATAATCTCCCTTTTCGCCCTCCCGGGCCGTCTCGCTGGAAATGAGGTAGTCCTCTTCCGCGTAGACCGTGCGGAGTTGCCGGAACTTGACCATTTTTCCCTCTAGGACATAGACGCCTTCGTTCCCGTCCCGGTCGGTGGTCACGGCATCTGCCGGCACCTTGAGACCGGTATAGGTCTTCAGAAGGATCTCCGCCTGTTCCTTGCGCAGGGAGGCGATGTACGAGTTCATGCGATTGCACTTGAAGACGACCGCGACCTCCTTGTCCTTGGAAGGCTTGCTCTTGGAGAGGACTTTCGCCTCTACGGAGCTGACCGCAGAATAGGGCAGTTCGACGGTGACGGTCTCTCCGGTCTTCAGCGTCTTCGCCTTGTCCGAAGCCAGCGTGCAGAGCAGATACCAGTCGAAATCAGAGGAGACTCTGCCGATGACCTTGTCAGAAATCTCTTCCGGGTCGGCCTTCATGAGTTTTTTGACATCGTCCGGTTTCAGCTTCTTCACGTTTTTGTAGCTGACGGAGCGTTCGTAGCCGTCCGCGCTATCGATATAGAAGCCGGAGTTCTCCGAGACCAGGGTCTCATAGCCCTGATTGCGGTTGGAGAGCGCCTTGAAACGGCTCTCCAGTTCGGTCACTTTCGTCTCCAGGCTGACGTTGTCGCCGGTGGCGATCTGGCGGGTCAGCAGCTGGTCGCGGATGTCATAGACCTGCTCCTGTATGTCGGCCAGATTGCCGGAGTCGACGGTGGCGGCAAGGTCGATGACACTGTTCGAGATCTGCTTACTCATGGCGCTGAGATTGACCGCATAACTGTTCTTCCGCTTGTTGAGACGGTTGTAGCGGTCCAGGTTCTCCTGGACTCTTGCAAGCTCCGCAAAGTTCGAGGCGGACTCTTCGCTGTCAAAGACCGCGACGACCCCTTCCCCGGCAGCCACGCGGGAGCCGGAAGAGACCATGGGGATGATGATGCCGTCCGAGGAGGTCTCCAGATATTTTTCGTTGCGGACAACGAAGGTCTCCGCGCTGACGGTGTCGTTCACCGTCGCCTGACGGGCCACTTCCGTCCGGACCGACTGATGGGTCGCGAGATAGACCTGATAAACGATATAGACCAGTGCCAGGACGGAAAGACCCAGCAGCAGGATACGCCACAGCTGGCGTTTTGTCGCTTCGTTCAAAAGATGCCCTCCTCTTCTATGATCTGGATCGCCTGTTCTGCCAGCGCCTCCGGGCCGTCGGCCTCATCGAGATAGAGCCAGTGGACCTCGGGGTTCCGGCGGAACCAGGTGAGCTGTCGTTTTGCGTAATGGCGGGTGGCGGTTTTCAGCGTTTCGACGCAGGACGGAAGGTCTGCTTCCCCTCTCAGATAGGGCAGCATCTCCTTGATGCCGATGGCCTGGGAGGCGGTGGCGCCGGGGGTGTCCCGCAGCCAGCGTTCCGCTTCTTCCAGAAGACCGTTTTCCAGCATCCGGTCCACCCGGGTGTTGATGCGTTCATACAGGATATCGCGGTCCCGTGCCGTGAGCCCGATGTAACAGACGTCATAGTTCCCCGGTTCTCTGCGGGACTGGGCGATCTGTTGACTCATCGTCTGTCCTGTCGTCTCATAGATCTCAAGCGCGCGCAGCACGCGCCCCATGTTGTTCGGGTGGATGCTCTCCGCGTAGTCGGGGTCGAGCGCTTTCAGACGGGCGTACATGGCCTCCGGGCCGGCGTCTTCCAGTTCCCGCTTCAGCCGCTCCCGCACTTTTGAAGTATCTCCTGTGTCGAGGAACTGCAGGTTCTGGACGAAGGAGTCGAGATAGAGACCGGTGCCGCCCACCATGATGACATGTTTCCCGCGGGCCGTGATGTCGGCGATGATGCGGGACGCGTCCTCCTGGAACCGGGCCACGCTGTAGGTGTCCGCGGGGTCTACCGCGCTGATGAGATGGTGCGGGATGCCTTCCATCTCCTCCGGGGTCGGCTTTGCCGTGGCCACATCCATGCCCCGGTACAGCTGCATGGAGTCGAAGGAGAGGACTTCTCCATCAAAAGCTTTGGCCAGCGCCACTGCCAGTCCGGTCTTCCCGGAGGCGGTGGGGCCGACGACGGCCACCAGCGGGATGCGTTCAGTGTGTGACACGTTTCTTTCCCTTCTTCGAAACCTTTTTCTTGTTGCCCTTCTCGTCCATGATGACCGTGTTCTCCAGCTGCAGGGAGAGGTTCCGCTTCACGGAATGGATGTACTCCGCCCGCAGTTGCTGCTGCTCTTTCCGCTCCTCGTCCGTCAGGCCTTCTTCGGTCTGAGACTTGCGGTAGAGTTCATTGATGCGTTCGATCTTGTCATTCGTCATGGGTCCTGGATCCTTCCTGCGGAATATTCTAAGAGCCGGAAACGGTCGTTCGGCAGTTCTTCCGCCATGACCTTTTCCAAAAGCGTTTCGAGGAACGCTCCCAGCTGCGGCCCGGGTTCCATGCCGAGGGCCAGAAGGTCTTCCCCGTTCACTTCGAGGTCTGTGACCCGGAAGGCGGGTTTTTCCAAAAGGAGCTGTTCCAGTATCTGTTCTATTGTACTCAGTCTGTCAAGTTCCGGCACGGCTTTTTCCGGGTTCTGGGCCAGACAGTCGGCGCGCTTTGCCCGAATGAGATCTTTCAGAGTCGACTTGCCGAACTTGTGGAGCCGCCTTCGCAGAAGGGTCCGGTCGGGTTCCAGCGGAATGTCGTGGAACTCCACGACGGGAAGGATGACCTGCTGCTGACGGCCGGAGAGCCGCAGCCGCGCGACGACTTCCTCCGCCATACGGGCCCCCGCCTTTCCGTGGCCGTAAAAGTGGCCGATGCCCTTCTCATCAAACGAGAAGGTCTCCGGTTTCCCGATGTCGTGGAGCAGCATGGCGAGCCGCAGTTCGGGCTCTGGTTCGGCCGCTTCCACCGACTTGCAGATGTGGGTGTAGACGTCGTAACAGTGCCAGGGGTTGTACTGCTCGAAGTCGAAGCAGGGCACGAGCTCCGGCAGGGCCACCGCGAACACGTCCCGGTACTCGGTGAGGATCCGGAACACGTCTTTGCCGCAGAGCAGTTTCAGGAGCTCCGCAGACACCCGTTCCGCCGCCAGAAAGGCGATGCGTTCTTTGAGGCTGTGGATGGCCTTTGCGGTCTCGGGCTCGATGTCGAACCCCAGGACGCTCGAAAACCGCAGGGCGCGCAAAATGCGCAGAGCGTCCTCTGTGAACCGCTGTTCGGGCGCTCCGACACAGCGGATGGTCTTGTTTTGGATATCTTCCGCGCCGCCGTAGAGGTCCTGAAACCCCCGCGACGGGCTGTAGGCGATGGCGTTCATGGTGAAGTCCCGGCGGGCCAGGTCTTCTTCCAGGTTCCGGGTAAAGGAGACGTCGTCCGGATGCCGGGAGTCGGCGTAGTCGCCG
>CAJGDU010000015.1 GCA_904502175.1 Clostridiaceae bacterium | reverse complement strand
GGCAACGACCATGCCCACGCCATCCTGCGCGGCCGCATGGACAAGTTCGGCAACTCCCACCCCAACTACTACTACGAAGACCTGCTGACCGTCGGACGGCTCTACGAAGAGGCCGGGGCCAAGAACCCCGCCATCCTCGTGGACACCAACCACTGCAACTCCGGGAAGCAGTACAATGAACAGATCCGCATCGCCAAGGACGTCATCCACAGCGCCCACTACGACAACGCGGTCCGCAGCCTCGTGAAGGGCTTCATGATCGAGAGCTACCTCGTCGACGGCTGTCAGTCCGTCGGAGAGGGCGTTTACGGCAAGTCCATCACAGACCCCTGCCTCGGCTGGGAAAAGACGGAACGGCTCATCTTCGACCTCGCGGAAGACTGGTAAGCAAAGAGGAGGAAGCGCGCATGACACTGCAAGAGGGAAAAGCCCTGGCTCAGGAGAAGTACATCGAGCTCATGGGCGAAGAGTGGGTGGAGCGGAACGCCCGCACCATCTTCGACTCCGTCCGGAAGGCAGACAACGACCCGGACATGGTCGTCTATGTCATCTATCAGCTGCTCTATGACGGCACATCGCCCGCCAAAGACCTGTTCATCCGGCTGAAGAGCCTGCAGGAAGTCCCGGAGGACCCGGAACACAAGACCACCTTCGTCCTCGACCTCCGCAACGACCGGGTCGAGGTGGCTGAAACATATTGACAAAAAGCAGTCCGTTTCGGGCTGCTTTTTCTACATGTGGGCGATTTACTTTTCGGGTTATTTTAGTATAATAAGAAAAACGACTTTACGAGGTACTGCTATGAAGTTTTCCATGAAGGACCTTCAGGTCCACGCCAATGAACTTCTGACTGAAGATTTCGTCTTCGGCGGTCCCCGTGTTTCCGATATCCATGGCTATACTTTGTTTCCCGGTTTTTTTGATGTGCATGTGCATTTCAGAGAGCCGGGTTTTTCTTATAAGGAGACCATTCTGACCGGAAGCCGGGCGGCGGCCCACGGCGGGTTCACAGGCGTCGCCACCATGCCGAACCTGGACCCGGTGCCGGACAGCCTGGAGCATCTGAAAGTGCAGCAGGACATCATTGACCGGGACGCGGTCATCGACTGCTACCCCTACGCCTCCCTGACGGTGGGCGAGCTGGGGGAGGAGATCGTCCCCATCGAGGAGCTGGCACCCCACGTCTTCGCCTTCTCGGACGACGGACGGGGCATCCAGACCGCCGACATGATGAAAGCCCTCATGGAGCGCGCCGCCGCGGTCGACAAGGTCGTCTGCGCCCACTGCGAGATCAACAAGTTCTCCGACAAAGGGTACATCCACGCCGGGAACTACGCGCGGCTCCACGGCCACCGGGGACAGAACCCCGAGAGCGAGACCGCGGAGATCCGCCGCGACATCATCCTCGCGGAACAGACCGGCTGCCGCTACCACGTCTGCCACGTGTCCGTCGCAGAAGGGCTGGACCTGGTCCGGAAGGCGAAAGCGCGGGGCGTCGACGTCTCCTGTGAGACCGGGCCCCACTACGTCGTCCTCGATGACAGCAAACTCCTCGAAGAGGGCCGGTTCAAGATGAACCCGCCGCTGCGGTCTTCCGACGACCGGGAGGCCATCATCGAAGCCATTAAGGACGGAACCATCGACATGATCGCCACAGACCACGCGCCGCACTCCGAGGAGGAGAAGGCGAAAGGCCTCGCCGGCAGCGCCTTCGGCATCGTCGGCATCGAGACCTCCTTCCCGGTCTGCTACACATACCTCGTCAAACCCGGCCACATCACCCTCGACCGCCTTGTCGAACTCATGGCCGTCAACCCCCGGGTCCGGTTCGGGGTCCCCTTCAAGAAAGGCGACTTCACGGTCTTCGACCTGAACGACAAATACACCGTCGACCCGGAAACCTTCCTCTCCAAAGGACGGGCCACGCCGTTTTCCGGCATGGAGGTCTACGGACGCTGTCTCCTGACGGTCCATGACGGGAAGGTCGTCTACCAAGCTGATGACGTGGAGGTCACAGAATGATCCAGAACACATTCACGGTCCGCGCGAACGAAGCGCTGACCGACACCGTCTACCGCATGGTGCTGGAGGGTCCGCTGGAAGGGGCCGTCACCGCCCCGGGCCAGTTCGTGAACCTGAAGGTGCCCGGCCACTACCTGCGCCGGCCCATCTCCGTCTGCGACTGGACCGAGGACACCCTGACCCTCATCTACAAAGTGGTGGGTCACGGCACGGAAGCCATGGCGGAGACCCCGGCGGGCGCGTCCTTCGACCTGCTGGCCGGCCTCGGCAACGGCTTCGACACCGCGAAGTCGGGCCGCGCGCCTCTCCTCGTCGGAGGCGGCGTCGGCATCCCGCCGCTCTACGGGCTCTGCAAGGCCCTGCTGGCGGAGGGGAAGGCCCCGAGCGTCCTCCTCGGCTTCAACACGGCGAAGGAACGCTTCCTGGTCGACGCGTTCGAGCAGCTGCTGGAAGGCACCGACGGCAAGGTCTATGTGACCACGGTCGACGGCAGCGCCGGCACGAAGGGCTTCGTGACCGACGTCATGAAAGACCTCACGTACACCTACTTCTACACCTGCGGTCCCGGCCCCATGTTCCGGGCCATCGAGGCGGTCGCCGCCACCAGCGGCCAGTACAGCTTTGAAGAGCGCATGGGCTGCGGCTTCGGCGCATGCATGGGCTGCTCGGTACAGACAAAACAGGGAAGCAAACGGGTCTGCAAGGACGGCCCGGTGCTCGAGCGGGAGGAAGTCCTATGGTGAACACAAAAGTAACGCTCTCCGGTCTGGAACTGGACAACCCGGTCATCCCGGCCAGCGGCACCTTCGGCTTCGGCTACGAGTTTGCCGAACTGTACGACATCAACGTGCTCGGCAGCATCGCGCTCAAGGGCACGACAAGAGAACCCCGGTTCGGCAACCCCACGCCCCGCATCGCGGAGTGCACGGAGGGCCTCATCAACTCGGTGGGCCTGCAGAACCCCGGGGTGGACAAGGTCATCGCGGAGGAGCTGCCGAAACTCAAAGCGGTGTTCCATAAACCCGCGGTCGCCAACGTCTCCGGCTTCTCCGTCGAAGACTATGTCGCGGCCTGCGAAAAACTCGACAAAGAAGACCAGATCGGCCTCCTCGAGGTCAACGTCTCCTGCCCGAACGTGCACAACGGCGGCATGTCCTTCGGCACCGACCCGAAGAGCGCCGCGGAGGTGACGGCGGCGGTGAAGGCCGTGACCACGAAACCGGTCTACATGAAGCTGAGTCCCAATGTCACCGACATCGCGGACATCGCCTGCGCCTGCAAAGAGGCCGGCGCCGACGGCATCAGCCTCATCAACACCCTCATGGGCATGCGCATCTCCCTGAAGACCCGTCAGCCGGTCATCGCCAACAAAATGGGCGGGTTCTCCGGTCCCGCCATCTTCCCGGTGGCGGTCCGCATGGTCTGGCAGGTCTATGAGGCCACCGGCCTGCCCATCATCGGCATGGGCGGCGTACAGAGCGCCGAGGACGTCCTCGAGCTCATGCTGGCCGGTGCCACGGCCGTGGAAGTGGGCGCCGCCAACCTGGTGGACCCGCTGGCATGCAAAACCATCATCGACGACCTGCCCCGTGTCATGGAACAGTACGGAGTGGAGCGTCTCAGCGATATCATAGGAGGAGCACACTAATGGGGAAAGACGTCATCATCGCCTGCGATTTCGCGGGCAGAGAACAGACCATCGCGTTCCTGGAACAGTTCGGCGATGAACGGCCGTTCGTGAAGATCGGCATGGAACTGTACTACGCGGCGGGTCCGGAGATCGTGAAAGAGCTGAAGGGCAGGGGACACAAGGTCTTCCTGGACCTGAAACTCCACGACATCCCGAACACCGTGAGAAAGACCATGCAGGTCCTGTCCACCCTCGGGGCGGACATCGTCAATCTCCATGCGGCCGGCACCCGGGCCATGATGGAGGCCGCCATCGAGGGCGTCACCCGCCCGGACGGCAGCCGCCCCCTGGTCATCGCGGTCACCCAGCTGACCTCCACCTCGGAGGACCGCATGCAGAAGGAACTCCTCATTGACGCCGGCATGCAGGAGACGGTCCTGCACTATGCCGAGAACGCCAGAGACGCGGGGCTCGACGGCGTCGTCTGCTCTCCGCTGGAGGCGGGCGCCATCCATGAGCGCTGCGGCGATATGTTCCTGACGGTCACGCCGGGCATCCGCTTCGCGGACGGCGACATCGGGGACCAGGTCCGCATCATGACCCCGGACAAGGCGAAGGAAAACTCCGACTACATCGTGGTCGGCCGGCCCATCACAGCGGCGGACGACCCGGTCGCGGCCTGGAAACGCTGTGTGGCGGAATTCGTGGACTGAAGAAGAGAGGATAACGACATGAGCAAACAGATCGCCAAAGACTTGCTGAAAATCAAAGCTGTGTTCCTGCGGCCGGACGAGCCCTTCACCTGGGCCTCCGGTATCAAGAGCCCCATCTACTGCGACAACCGTCTGGTCCTCTCCGACCACGCGGTGCGCACCGATGTGGAGACGGGCCTCAAGGCCCTCATCGAGGAACACTATCCGGAGGCGGAAGTCCTCATGGGCACCTCCACCGCCGGCATTGCCCACGCCGCCATCGTCGCCCAGATGATGGAACTGCCCATGGGCTATGTCCGGGGCGGCAACAAGGACCACGGCCGCCAGAACCGCATCGAGGGCCGGCTGGAAGCCGGTCAGAAGGTCGTCGTCGTGGAAGACCTCATCTCCACCGGCGGCAGCGTCATCGACGTCGTGGACGCGCTGAGAGAGGCCGGGGCGGACGTGCTCGGCATCGTCAGCATCTTCACCTACGGCATGCAGAAGTCCGTCGACCGCCTCGGCGCGGCCGGCGTCAAGAATATCAGTCTCACGAACCTCGACACGGTCATTGAGGCCGCGGTCGAAGAAAACTATATCCGCCCGGAGGATGCGGACCGGCTGAGAAAGTTCCGGGACGATCCGTCGGACGAGAGCTGGATCGGAGGGAGCGCCTCATGACAAAAGACCTCATCGACATCCTGCAGCTCAGCAGGGACGACATCGATGCCCTCATCGCCAAGGCAGGGGACATCATCGACCACCCCGACGCGTACGCGCACAAGTGCGACGGGAAGAAGCTCGCCACGCTGTTCTACGAGCCCTCGACCCGGACCCGGCTCAGTTTCGAGTCCGCCATGTATGAGCTCGGCGGCAACGTCATCGGCTTCTCCTCCGCCACCGACAGCTCCGTCTCGAAGGGCGAGAGCGTCGCGGACACGGCCCGGACGGTGGAGTGCTTCGCCGACATCATCGCCATGCGTCACCCGAAAGAGGGCGCGCCCTATGTGGCGGCGGGCAAGGTCGACATCCCGGTGGTCAACGCCGGCGACGGCGGCCACAACCACCCGACCCAGACCCTGACCGACCTTCTCACCATCTCCCGGGAAAAGGGCCGGCTCAGCGACATGGTCATCGGCTGCTGCGGCGACCTGAAGTTCGGCCGCACGGTCCACTCTCTGCTCGAGGCCATGTCCCGCTATGAGAACGTCCGGTTCGTCCTCATCTCACCGGAAGAGCTGAAGATCCCGGAGCACGTCCGCACCGAGGTGCTGGAGAAGGGCAACATCGCGTTCGAGGAGACCGACTCCCTCGAAAACGCCATGCCGAAACTCGACGTCCTCTACATGACCCGCGTCCAGAGAGAACGCTTCTTTAACGAAGCCGACTACCTGCGCCTGAAAGACACCTACATCCTGACACCGGACAAGCTGGAGCACGCGAAGGAAGACCTGTCCATCCTGCACCCGCTGCCCCGTGTCAACGAGATCTCCGTCGAGATCGACAAGGACCCGCGGGCCTGCTATTTCCGCCAGGTCCTGTACGGAAAATACATCCGCATGGCTCTCATTCTAAGTCTTCTGGGGGTGGACTGACATGATCATAGGCACCATCGTAGACGGTCTCGTCATCGACCATATTCCCGCCGGCCGCGGGATGGAACTCTACCACTACCTGAAGCTCGACAAGCTCCAGTGTGAAGTGGCCATCATCAAAAATGCCACCAGCGAAAAGCTCGGCCGCAAAGATATCATCAAAGTGGGCGAGGTCATCGACCTCGACATGGATACCCTGGGGTTCATCGCCCCGCAGATCACCGTCAACGTGATCCGCAACGGGGAAAAGGTGGAAAAGATGCATCCGGCGCTCCCGGACCGGGTCCAGAACCTCATCAGGTGCAAGAACCCGCGCTGCATCACGTCCATCGAACAGGAACTGCCCCATGTTTTCAAGCTGACAGATCGGGAAACGGGTACGTACCGCTGCATCTACTGCGATACGAAAGCTCCCAAGCAAAAGTTTTGAGCGGAGAGTCACTTTAATCAGAGGAGTGCAAACATGCTCGAAGTCAAAGGCATCAGCAAAACCTATGTGACGGGCGATCTGACCCAGACCGCCCTGGACGACGTGTCCCTCACGCTGCGGGACAATGAGTTCGTCGCCATCCTGGGCCCCAGCGGGTCCGGGAAAACGACGCTGCTCAATGTCATCGGCGGCCTGGACCGGTACGACTCCGGGGACCTTGTCATTGACGGCGTCTCCACAAAGGAGTACACCGACAAGGACTGGGACTCCTACCGCAACCACACCGTGGGCTTCGTCTTCCAGAACTACAACCTCATCTCGCACCAGTCCGTGCTGTCCAATGTGGAACTGGCCCTGACCATCTCCGACGTCCCGGCGGCGGAGCGGCGGGAGCGCGCCCTGGCGGCCCTCGAAAAGGTCGGTCTCGGCGACCAGACCCACAAGCGGCCGAACCAGCTGTCCGGCGGCCAGATGCAGCGCGTGGCCATTGCCCGCGCCCTGGTCAACGACCCGGACATCATCCTCGCGGATGAGCCCACCGGCGCGCTGGACTCCAAGACGTCCCTCCAGATCATGGACCTTCTGAAGGAGGTGGCGGAGGACCGGCTGGTCATCATGGTCACCCACAACCCGGACCTGGCGGACCGCTATGCCACCCGCGTCATCAACCTCATGGACGGACGCATCGTCTCCGATTCCAAGCCGGTCGAGGCAGGGGAGACCGAAACGCACCACGAGAAGCCGCCAAAGACCAAGCTCGGCTTCCTCACGGCCCTCGGCCTGTCCGTCAACAACCTTTTGACCAAGAAGGGAAGGACCTTCCTGACCGCCTTCGCGGGCTCGGTCGGCATCATCGGCATCGCGCTCATCCTGGCCCTCTCCAACGGGGTCAACGACTATATCGAGGGCATCGAAGGCCAGCTGCTGGGCACTTATCCTGTCCAGCTCACCCAGTCCTCCCTCGACCTCGACAGCATCATGGAGGCGTCGGATGACGGCGGCTCCAACAGCCTCTTTGGCAGTTCCTCCTCAGACGATGAGGTGGAAAAAGGGGAGGAGGCCTCCATCTCGACGGTGGACGGCAAAAAGCGCTCCTTTGAAGACGGCTTCGAATCCAACAACATCGTGGCCAACTCCCTGCAGGCGACCGAAGAATTCCTGAAGACCAACGACCTGCGCACCTTCAAGGCCTACCTTGACAAGAACGGCAAACAGCTGGACGGCAAGGTGACGGCCATCGAGTACAACTACAACCTGACGCCTCAGGTGTTCCGGAACGACAAAAAGAACGGCCTCGTCCAGGTCAGCCCCGCCACCCTCGACACCCAGGAAGTGACCGGCATGGACTACTCCGACCTCTTCGGAGGCTTCGGCGGGAACATCGGCGGCCTGTCCTCCACCTGGAATCAGCTCGTCTCCAACCAGACCCTGCGGGAACAGCAGTACGAGCTGGTGGAAGGGGAGTGGCCCTCCGGACCGAACGACGCCGCGCTCATCCTGAACTCCTATAACCATATCAGCGACTACGTCCTCTACACCATCGGCATGCTGGACATTGCCGACATGAACCGGATGGTGGAGCAGGTCAAAGCCGGCAAAAAGCTGAAGGACCAGGTCCATCAGTTCGACTACAAAGATGCCCTGGGACTGCGCTTCCGCGCCTTTGCCCCGGCAGAACTCTATAAGAAGTCCGGCGATGTATTCGTCGACAAATCGGAAGACTCCAAATATGTGAAGAGCCACCTCGAAGACGGGGTGGAGCTGACCATCACCTGCGTCCTGCGGGCAAAGGACGACTCCGGCATCAGCAGCGGGGTCGGCTACGACGCCTCCCTCACGGAAAAGCTTCTGAAGAGCACCGCGAAGACCGACGTGGTCCGCGCCCAGCTGAAAAACAAAAAGACCAATGTGCTGACCGGAAAGGCGTTTTCCGAGGAGCAGAAGGCTTCCGCGGAAAACAACATCCTGTTCTCCTCCGGTCTGCTCCCGACCGGCACCGACCTCGTCAGCGAGGCGCCGGCAGTGGCGCCCCTCGGCTTTGCCGAAGAAGGTGTATCGCCCACCGACACGGCTCTCCTGCTGCCGGACAACTTCCCCGGCGCGAAGATCGTGACCGACGTGGAGGACTTCCTCTTCCAGAGCCTCACCGACCTCTTCCTGAAACTCTTCCAGGACCTCGTACCGGAGGAAATGGTCGGGAAGCTCGTCACCCGCTATCTCGACAGCCTGACCGATGAACAGAAGGCACAGCTCGCGGAACAGTTCATGGGCAGTTTCACCCAGGCCGACCTGGAAAAGCTGGTCAGAGACTATGCCGCGAACCTCAGCGATGAGGAGATGAACGCCATCCTGCAGCAGGCCATGGGTTCCATCGATCAGAAAGACCTCGAGCGCATGATCCGCCAGTATGTCGGCAGCATGTCCGAAGAGGACCTGCAGCGGATGATCTCCGCCGCCATGGGCGACATGACCGAAGCGGACCTTGCCCGTATGGTCGAGAGCTACCTCGGCAACATGGACCAGGGCCAGGTGCAGAAGATGCTCACCGACTACATCATGCAGAACCAGGACCTCATCATGGCCTCCCTGCGCGATATGATGAGCGAGGAGGACCTGGAAGAACTGGTGGCCCAGTTCACCGGTGCCAGCGTCAACACCTATGAGGGCGTCCTGCAGAAACTTGGCTACCACACGCTCGACGAGCCCAGCATGATCTCCATTTACCCCGCGAACTTTGAGGGGAAGGAGTCCATCATTCAGTTCATCGACGACTATAACGAGCAGATCGACAAGGAGTCCGAGCGCGTCACCTACACGGACTTCATCGCCACCGTCACGTCGTCCATCACGAAGATCGTCGACACCATCAGCTATGTGCTCATCGCCTTCGTGGCCATCTCGCTCATCGTCTCCAGCATCATGATCGCCATCATCACCTATATCTCGGTGCTGGAGCGGACCAAGGAGATCGGCGTCCTGCGGGCCATCGGCTCCTCCAAGAACGACATCTCGAAGATCTTCAACGCGGAGACCTTCATCGAAGGCCTGTTCTCCGGTGTCCTCGGCATCCTGGTGACGAAGCTGCTCTGTATTCCCGCCAATGCCATCGCGCGGCAGCATGTGGACATTGAACGGGTGGCCTATCTGCCGTGGCGATATGCCTTCATCCTCATCCTCATCAGCATCCTTCTGACCTTCCTGGCAGGCTTCATCCCGTCCCGCATCGCGGCCAGAAAAGACCCGGTGGCGGCCCTTCGTACAGAATAAATTATGACCAATTTTTTGTACGATTGAAAAAAGTTGTCCGAAACTATGGAACTTCAGTGACGTTTGTGCTATCATTTTCGTAACTTGTATAATTATTTGTCAGGTTTTGGGGGAATGGATATGGCACAGCGCACCGAAAAAGCCATTGCTGAGGCCTTCAAAAAGCTGCTTTCCAAACGGCCGCTCAACAAGATCACCATCAGCGATATCGCGGCGGAGTGCGGCATCAACCGCATGACGTTCTACTATCATTACAAAGATGTTTACGACCTCATAGAGACCATCTGTGAGGACAGCTTCCGCACGGCCCTGGAGGGCAAACGGACTCTCGCGGACTGGCAGGAAGGTATCCTGCTGCTCATGAAGTCGCTCCGCGCGGAGAAGGCCTTCTTCACCGGGGTCTACAACTCCGTGAACAGGGAAGTCATCGGCGGATACATCCACCGCCTCATCTCGGAACTTCTGCAGGAGGGCATGGATCAGGTCCCCACGACCGCGAAGGTCACGGAGAAGGAACGGAAGCTCATCGTCGACTTCTATGCCCACGCGTTCTGCGGGCTCCTGCTCCAGTGGATCGGAGAGGGCATGAAGGAGGACCCGGCGGTCCTGGTGGACGCCATGGGCAAGATCGGAACAGGCGGGCTCGCCCGCGCCATCGAGGCCTTTTCATCAAACAAATCGAGTTGATGATTGCAACGGAATCTACGGAAGAATACACTGGAATTGGCCCGAAAGGACCGACCCATCTGCTTACTCGCTCGGGTATCCGCGGGAGGTAAGCGCCAATATCTTCCGCGAGGTATTACGAGGAAACAGCCCCTTGAAAAAGGGGCTGTTTTTTGTGTTCTGTTCTGTTTTACAGCGGCACGGTCTCGCCGAGCGCGAAGGAGTAGAGGCAGACTTCCCGGACCGGAAGACCGAGGGTCTCTTCGAGGGCGACCCGGTACAGGTCCAGCTGGTCCCGGTAGCGGGCGGCGAGGTCTTCGCCGTTCACGACGCGGTCTGTCTTGTAGTCGAGGAGGACCATCTGACCGTCTTCCTCAAACGCGCAGTCGATGATGCCCTGGATGAGGACCTTCTCTTCGGAGAGCGGTGCCGTCAGCTGCTCGTCGAACTTGCCGGCCGGCAGCAGGATGGCAAACTTGTGCTCCCGCAGGACGCGGGGGCTCTTTTTCATGCGCGCCGCAATGTCCGAGGCGAAAAAGGCGCGGACCTTGCCGGGGTCGACGACGGAGGCCTCCTCTTCGAGCAGGAACCCGTCCCGTACCAGCCGGGCGGTCTCTTCCGCGGGGTCTTCCGCGGCGCGGTCGAAGTCCGCGTACTGCATGAACTTGTGGAGGCAGGTGCCCCGTTCCGCCGGGGTCATCCCGTTTTTGGAGAGGGACTCCGGCCGGGTCTCCGCGAAGTATTCGGTGGAGAAGGGCTTTTCTCCCAGGTGGGACGCGCTCCGCTTGGACAGCGTGGAGGAGAGTTCCGCGTAGGGGTAGACATAGGTCATGCGCTCCCGCAGCGTCTGAACGACCGCGGGGTCGGCGGCCGGGGCTTCCGGAGCCTCTGTCCGTTCCGTCATCTCCGCCTCACCGTCGCAGTTGTCGATGACAAAGGTCATGGGGAAGGTTTCCTCCGGTTCCAGGACCGGGAGCAGGTCGACGGCAGAGTCGGCTGCCCGGGCCCGTAGTAGGGCGGCGTCCGGGTGCTGCAGGAAGGCCAGAAGACACCAGTGATAGAACGTGTTGGTCCGCAGGACTTCCATGGGAGGCACCGCGTTCCCGCCGTAAAGCCGGGCGGCGATGTTCTTCAGCGTGTTCGCCAGAGCGTCGGGGTCTTTGTCGTTTTTTCGGGGCGCGTCGCAGGCCGAGAGGACCAGCTTTTCTCTGGCCCGGGTCATGGCGACATAGAGCAGGCGCAGCGACTCCGAGCGCTCGCTGCGGAGCGTGGCCTCCTTCATGGCGGAGTGGATGAGCGTGGGGTAGGTGAAGCCGGTGTCCGGCTGACGGCCCTTCAGACCGATGCCCAGTTCCGGGTGGAGGATGAGGCCTTTGTTCAGCTCACCGTCGTTGAACTGGTGCTTGAGGTCGGCGACGATGCAGACGGGGAACTCGAGCCCTTTGCTCTTGTGGATGGACATGATGTGCACGACGTTGGCGTTGGGGGACAGCGTGGCGGCGACGTTCAGGGAGCCGTCCTGTTCCCGGAGCCGGTCCATGTAACGGACGAACCCCGCGGCGCCGTAAGAGCTGTTGGCGTCGTAGCTGTCCGCGTAGTGGAGCAGCATCTGCAGGTTGGCGACCCGCTGCTCACCGACGTTCATGGCGCCGACAATGGTGTCGTAGGCGGTGTCCTCATAGATGCGGCGGAGGAGTTCCCCGGCGCCCATGGAGAGGGAGAGGGTGCGGAAGTTCCGCAGCTCGGCGAGGAACTGCGCGCAGTGGGCGTTCCCGTCCTCTTCTCCTTTGAGGACTGCCTGATAGAGGCTGCCCTTGCGGGAGTTTACCCGCAGAGAAGCCACTTCATCTTCTTTGAACCCGAACAGGGGAGACAGCAGCACCGAGAGCAGAGGCACGTCCTGGACGGGGTTGTCGATGACAGAGAGCAGCGACAGCACCGTCATGACCTCCGGCGTGTCCAGGAACCCGTTGCCGGTCTCCGCGTAGACGGGGATGCCGGCCTCGGTCAGGACCTTGCGCCAGACGGCGGCCGTGGTGCCCGGCGCCCGCATGAGGATGGCAAAGTCTTTATAGTTGAGGGCATGGTCTGTGCCCTGACTGTTTCGGATGGATTCGGCGATGTACCGGGCGATGTGCGCGGCCTCCGCTTCCTGCCGGTTGGCACCGGCTTCCGGAACGACGATGTGGAATTCCACATCGGGCTCTTCCCGGGCCGCATAGTCCTCGGCGCCGTAATTGAGCCATTCGGTCCGGTCGTAGGAGATCTCTCCCACGGCGCGGCTCATGAGCCGGGAAAACGTGTAGTTGACCGCCCGGAGGATGCCCTCACGGCTGCGGAAGTTCTTTCCGAGGATGACCGTGGCGGGGTATTCGTTCTTCTCCGGGTCATAGAGGTCATATGCCTCTTTCTTGCGCAGGAAGAGTTCCGGCATGGCCTGGCGGAAACGGTAGATGCTCTGTTTGACGTCGCCCACCATGAAGAGGTCGTCCTGCGAGAGCGCCGCGAAGATGGTGTCCTGCAGCTTGTTCGTGTCCTGGTACTCGTCGATGAGGATCTCTTTGAACTGCTGCCGCAGGGCCTCCGCCAGTTCATTTCTCCGGAAGGGTTCTGCGGCCGGGTCTTCCACCAGCAGTTGCAGCGCCATGAGTTCCGTATCGGCGAAGTCGAGGGCGTTCTCCTCCCGTTTGAGGTCGGAGTAAACGGCATCGAACCGCAGGACGGCGGCCACCAGCTTTTCCGCGAGCGGCTTCAGGACGCGGCTGTCGACGGCCGTGTCTTCCGGCGGCGTGATGGGATATTTTGCAAACTCGTCTTTCAGTTTGGCAGGCGTAAAACTCTTTTTTAGTTTTTTTGCCAGCTCCAGAACGGCGGTCGTCTCTCCCTTGGGCAGAGACGGCTTTTTCAGAGCGGCGATGGGAAGGCTCGGGACGGCGTCCCGGAACGCGGCCCAGTCCTCCGCTTCCACGAGTTCTTTCAGTTCCTCCGTCTGGGCGATGTACCCCTTCACGCTCTCCAGCGTCCCGGCGTAGTCGAGGTCGGAGTGCCCCTGTTCCGTTTCCAGCAGCCGGACCACATTGGCCCAGCGCAGGACCCAGCTGTCGAGGGCTTCCCGCAGGGAGGCCTTCATGATCTGATAGGCTTCGGTCGGGTCGTCGAACAGGGAGAGGCCGGTCTCCAGCCAGTGTTTCGGGGAAGGGTAGGCCCGGGAGTAGGTGTGGAGCCTTCGGATGTTCGCCTCGATAGAGGTGTCGTCCCGGCCGGTGGCCAGGAGTTCCACGAGGCGGGTGAAGGCCGGATCCTGTTCAGTGTAGAGTTCCTCCAGGACCTGGTCCATGGCATTCTGCTGCAGGACTTTTTCCTCGGTCTCGTCCAGCATGCGGAAGTCGGGAGAAATGCCCAGCTGCTCAAAGTTTTCTCTGACCAGGTTCCCGCAGAACGAGTCGATGGTACAGATGTGCGCGGAGGGGAGGAGCATCTGCTGGGTCTGCAGGTGCTCGTTGTCCGGGTCTTCCAGAAGCTTGTCGGAAATGGCTTTGGAGAGGCGGGTACGCATTTCCGCGGTGGCGGCCCGGGTGAAGGTGACGATGAGGAGTTCATCGGCATTGCACGGGTGGGTTTCGTCGAGGAGCCTGCGGATGCAGCGCTCCACCAGAACGGCGGTCTTGCCGGAACCGGCGGCTGCGCTGACGATGAGGGTGCCGCCCCGGGCTTCGATGGCTTTTTCCTGGTCCGGAGTCCATCTCACGTTATTCGGCATGCGCTTCCACCTCCTCGTCGTTCATTCTCGCCATGAGTTCTTCCCGGTCCGAGATCTTGTCGATGACCCGGGGCTCCGGCTCGTCCTGGCGGCAGACGGAGCGGTAGTCGCAGTAGTCGCAGGGAAGGTATTTCTCTTCCTGCAGAGCCGGCACGGCGGCAATGTCGCCCTCGTGGAGCTCTGTCGCCATTTTCTTCAGAAGAAAATCGATGCGTTTGCGGAGCTGCCCGAGCTCGGAGAGGGAGGCCAGGGACTTCTCGGAGGTGAACCCCTCTTTCTTCCGTTTGACAGGCAGGAAACGGCCCTCGAGACCGTTCTCCATGGCCTCGAGAATGTCTTCGTCGCGCAGGAACAGCCCGTTTTCTTTGTCTTTTGCCTGCTCTCTGCTGTCGACGGTGTCGGCGGGGGCGTCCCGGCCGGCAACGGTCCCGGTCTTGCGCTTGGCGGGATAGTAGAGGATGCCCGCCGGCACGATGTCGTCATATTTGCCGGTGCCGTTCTGCTCGATGGTGAACAGGTAGAGCAGCATTTGCAGGTTCAGTCCGTAGAGGATGTCGGAGAGCTCGAACTCCTTGCCGCCGCTCTTGTAGTCGACGACCCGGACGTAGGTCTTTCCGTCGTGTTCGTAAAGGTCCACCCGGTCTACAGAGCCGCGGACGGCCAGCGTCCCGCCGTCGGGCAGTTCCAGGGTATAGGAGGGGACTTCCTCTCCGTCCCGGATGGGGAGCTCGAAGTCGGAGGGGACAAAGTCGGAGACCTTCAGTTCCTCCTGCAGCCGTTCGGCGATCTCATAGAGGGTGAGGGTGAGCCGGTTGTACAGATACTGGAAGCGGGTGGTCTTGTCGTCGAGCCCGCCCAGGTCCTGCTCCGCATAGACGGAGAGCCAGTGGTCGACCCGTGCCCGCAGTTCTTCCTGCGAACAGGCGACAAAGGCGGCCTTGTCGGTCTCCTTCAGCAGCTGTTCGAGGACGTAGTGGATGATGGTGCCGTAGTGGTTGGCGCCGAGGGTGGCCCGCTTCCGGGGCTCGGCGTTCAGGCCGTAGCGGCAGAAGTACTGGAAAGCGCAGTGGTAGTAGTTGTCTACCCGGGAGGCGGACAGCGACATGTCTTTCCGGAAAAGTTCCGTGGCGATGGACGGGTCTTCGATGCGGAAGGGTCGGGGCCGGAGCACCGCGTCCAGGGACTGCAGCCTCTTTTGGTAGGTGCCGTCCTCGTCGAGGCCGGTGAGGGCCTCCCGGATGCCGGCCAGCGTTGCCCGGTCTTCCGAACGGATCTGTTTTGCGTAAGTCTGATAGGCGGACGGCAGGGTCTCCGCGTAGTATTCGGGAGAGAGCTGATCGGTGTCGACCTCGTGGTAATGCTCGAACAGCCGCTCCACCGCGGTGATGAGTTCAGAGGGGAGGTAGCTGTCACCGGCGAGGCTCAGCCGGTGCCAGGACAGGTAGAGCCGCCGCCTCGGCGCGGTGACGGCGGAATAGGTGATGAAGCGCTCTTCGCTGGCCCGCAGGTTTTCGGGGAAG
>CAJGDU010000014.1 GCA_904502175.1 Clostridiaceae bacterium | reverse complement strand
CTGGATGAGCTGCTTGAAAAGTGTCAGCTGACCGAGCTGAAGGACAAAAAGAGTTCCGAGCTTTCCGGCGGCGAAAAACAGCGCATGTGCTTTACCCGCATGCTGGCCGGCAACTGGCCGACTCTGCTGCTGGATGAACCCCTGAGCGCTGTGGATATCCAGACGGCGAGGGGACTGGAGAACGCGCTGGTCGATCACTGTAAAGAACACGGCACCACGCTCCTCCTGTCCACCCACCTGCCCGCCCAGGCCATGGCGGTCTCCACGAAAGTCCTGCTCATGGACGGGGGAAAGGTCATCGAGTACACGGATACCGAGCAGTTCCGCACCCCGAAGACGGACTTCGCGAAGGAGTTCATCGCCCAATGGGATATCAGACAATAAAAAATGCTCCCCAAAACGGGGAGCATTTCTATTTTGCTTATTTCTCGTTGAGCAGTTTCGTGACTTCGTCCACGAAGGTGCTGACGTCTTTGAACTGACGGTAGACGGAGGCGAAGCGGACATAGGCGACTTCGTCGATGGCTTTGAGGTTTTCCATGGCCAGTTCGCCGATCTTCTCGGAGGTGATCTCTTTCTCCAGGGAATTCTGGAGCTGGGCCTCGATATCGTTGACGGCCTTTTCGATGGTTTCCACCGGGACCGGACGTTTCTCGCAGGCGCGCAGGAGACCGTTGAAGAGCTTGACGCGGTCAAAGCTTTCCCGGGTGCCGTCCTTCTTCACGACGACCAGCGGTACCGACTCGATGATCTCATAGGTGGTAAAGCGCTTTCCGCACTTCGTGCACTCGCGGCGACGGCGGATGCGTTCCCCTTCGTCGGTGGGGCGGGAGTCGATGACTTTGCTGTCTTCACAACCACAATACGGGCATTTCATAACTGTTCACCATCCAAAATATCAGAATATACAAGATACTGCGTAAAAGAAGTCTATACACCTCATTATCATACCATATCTGCAGGCAGAAGTCTAACACAAGTTTTTTGCGTCCGGATAGGACAAATATTTAACAAAGCAATGCTTATCTTAAACTGGACTTTCGTAAAAATCTACTTTATAATATAAAGCGTTGCATTCCTGTATGCAGACCGAAAAAGTGAACATACTTCGAGACTACGGACCTAACCCGGAGCGGGTTACCCGGCATGGTCCCTGTCCGACAGGGTCGTCCTGGAAACGGAGCGGCCTTCCGTGTTTGAGAAGAAGTGTGCGTTAGGTGGATTTCGGGGGATCATAACACCATATTTTGCATTGTCAGCAGACTTCCGTCTCGGAGTCTGCTCTTTTTTATGTCAATTTTTAGTTTTCGAAAGGAGGGGCATGAGCATGTCAGAAAAGCTGAAACGCATCCTTTGCGTCCTGCTGGCCATGGTCATGGTCCTCTCTCTTTCTGCCTGCCGCCACAGCCCGGTGCTGGAGCAGACCGTCTATTCGGCGGACGGGGAAGTAGACCCGAACAACCAGCAGACGGACAACGATGAAGAACACTCGGAAGAGGATACGACACTGCCGCCTCAGACTACCAAACAGGAGGCCCCTCAGCAGGCAGATCAGACAAGAGTCTCCGCCACTCGGCCCCAGCCGAGCTCCCGCCGGCAGACTTCGGCCAGGACCGGGAGTCGGACTTCTGCCGCTCCTTCTTCTCAGAGCCAGAGCAATACCAACAAAGGGACCGGAGAAGTGCCCGGTGTCAGCGAAGACCCGACAGCACACAATAAGGCAGTCGAGCGAAAAGCGGTCAACCGGGAGGATCTTCCGGAAGATGTGGCTACCGTTGCCGCCGTGGGCGATGTCGCCCTGTACGTGGAAATGCTTGGCGGCGCGAACCGGCTTCTGGCGTCTTCGGCAAGCTTTACGACGAACAGTTTCGCGCAGTTCTTCCCGGACTTTGCCAAGGTGAAAGGCCTTTGGGAGAAAAAAGGCGAGTCCGCCATGACGGACTCGCAGTTCCAGCAGCTTCTGTCCACGAATCCGGAAGCCGTGTTCTACATCGCCGACGCGGACAGCAACACGTTCCAGTCCTTCACAGACGCGCAGCTGACGGCATTGAATCAAAAAGGCATCTATACCGTCCCGCTGAGCCTGTTTAATACGACGAACAATATCAAGAACAATGTCCGAACCATCGGAAAAGTCCTGGGCAAAGGCTCCAAAGTCCCCGGCGCGAAAAATGCCAACGACATGGCCGCCGAGTATATCAAATGGATGGAAAGCATCGTCGACGGCAAGGAAAAACAGACCTACAGCGGCGCCGACAAGTGGAATCTGGATCAGGACGGGACCTTCACCGATTCTGTGAACGCATACGCCGATACCGGTCAGCACACCATCCTCATCGAGGGTTGGGACGATACGGCAGAAACGGAATTGGCCGGCCCCGGAGTGGCCTATGTCCACACGGGCTTTTCCACGCGGACCAGTCCCGCATCCTATTATCTGAGTCTTGCCGGTGTCGCCAACAACGCAGTCCTGGTCCCCGACAACGGCATCTCCCGAGACCTGCCGGTCGTACCATTTACCAACGCGACTGTATACGGGAATGTCAACGGCGGGAACAAGGGTACGATCTACAAAGCGCAATCCGACTTCATGACCAGCAACGGCGGTTATATCGGGACCGGAAGTTTCAATAAGATCCTGGTGGATTCCAACTATACAAAATCGAGGATGCAGGAAAACGATGCCTGGACAAACTGGGGCTATAACGCCTATGGCGAGAACAACCAGCACGGTTTCGGCCGCGTCGACGGCGATACGATGGCGTTCTCCAACATCCATGGGGAGTATGAGATCATTGTCAACCCCTACGGCATCGGTTCCTGGATCAAAGGTTCTCCCGAAGCTCCGCTTGAAGAGCTCTGGGCGGAACAGATCTTCCTGAACAACGCGTCTCCGGAAGCCGCGTTCCAGGCGGTCCAGACAGAAGTGAGCTATTTCTACAGCACTTTCTACGGTGTGTCGCTTTCGCAGGCAGACCTGGACACGATTCGAAACGGCATCTGACGGAAACGAAATCTTAGAGAAATGAGGTGGGGCAGTGGCAAAAGTGAATTTGCGGGCAAGGCGTCCGGACGCGAACAACATCACTTTGCGCCCCGCTGAAGATGAACAGCTGACCCGTTTGAGACAGGAACAGGTCCGCCGGCAGAAAGTGAAGAATGCCAACAGAGCGGTCGCGGTCGCCTTTATCCTGATGTTTCTGCTCTATGCTTTTTCGGTCCTGCTCTATGTGGTCCCGGCGGCAACGCAGAGAAATCTGGCCGTCATCCTGTCGATGCAGCAGGTCAAACTCCAGAATTTCCTCTCTTTCCTGAACGGAGAAAAGAAAAACGGATACTCCATCACCCTGGTCCGGTACACGATCATCGTTCTTTCCGGCGCTGCGCTGGCCTCTGCCGGCTGCGTTTTCCAGGGCAGTTTCAAAAACATCATCGCGTCACCCACGACGATGGGCGTCCAGGCGGGCGCTTCTCTGGGCAACGCGCTCTATACGCTTTTCTGTGTCCATGTCGTCACGGAAACCATCATCACCCAGAACACGGCGGAACAGGTGGATTCTCTTTCGATCTGGGAGTTGAACAAACAGCAGCTGTTTGCCGTCGCGGGCAGCCTCATCGCCATCTGGATTGTCTCCGGCATCGCGGCCCTGCTTGGAAAAGGGTCCTTCTCCGGCGGCAACATCCTGTTTGCCGGTATCGTCTTTTCCTCTTTTACCGGCGCCATCGTTTCGATCATCGAATACTACTTCATGTATATGGACCCGGTCGATACCCGCTGGAGAGCGCTCCGCGTTTTCGGGATGGGCAGTTTCGACCGTGTCATCACCGTCTATCACCTCATCATGATGGCAGTCGTTCTGGTGCCCTGCCTCCTTGTGCTTCTGCTGATCAGCCCCAAACTGAATGTGCTGGTCATGGGGGAAGAGGAGGCGGCCACCATGGGCGTCAACGTGCGTTTCTACCGCACCGCCCTGATCACGGTGGGCACTTTGATGGCGGCCATCGTCTATGCCTTCTGCGGCGCCATCGGCTTCGTCGGCTTTATCGTTCCCCAGATCTGCCGCCGTTTCACCGGCCCCGATTTTCGGAAATTGATCCCCATGTGTATGAGCGTAGGAGCCATCTTGTTACTGCTGGTCTATAACATTGCGTTCTGGTTCGGATACAACAGTTATCTGAATCTTTTCGTCAGTGTCATGGGCTGTGCCATGATGATCTACTCTCTCGCAAAAGGGAAAGGGGGAAGGTCATATGGCTAAGCAACCCAAGACCGCGATCGAGCGGAATGCCAGAGCCATGGCACAGGTCAACGGCCTCCGGACTCTGCGGAAAGGTCGTCCGAGCAGGGCATTCCTCTATTCCAGAAAATGGAAAAAGATCCGAAACATCCTGCTTCTGATCCTGGCCGTTGAATTGTTTTTATTCAGTCTGAATTTCAGGACGGGGGCCAATGCCTTTGTCCCGGCGGAAACCTATGCCAATCTGAAGGCGATGTTCCGCATCCCGTTTTTATCACTGTTCCAAGATCAGTTCGACGCGGATGCGCTGCGGGACAGCCTGCCTTATTACTACGAAACGGTCGCCCGATTCAAACTGTCGCTGATCGCCTTTTTGTCCGGCGTGATCATCTGTGTGGGCGGCGCCATGTTCCAGACGATCTTCAAAAACCCGATCGCATCGCCCAACATGCTCGGCGTCTCGACCGGAGTCAGCTTTGGCAACGTTCTGTTTGTCCTCGCTTTTCAGCTGGAGGCGGAAGCGCATCTGCCCATGCGGTATGCCTATTGCTATACCGCCGCGACCATCCTTGTGCTGATCGCTTTTGCGGCCGGCAGACTGTCCGGGAAGCGACTGGGACAGTTCTCTGTGGAAGGGACGATCATTGCGGGCATGATGATCACCCAGCTGGGCGGAGTCATCATGCAGTACTACCAGCTGCGCTTACAGGCCGACGAGACCGGTTTGCTGGAGATCTATACCGCGCTGGCAAACGGCGACGTCCTCTATCAGGACATGATCAGCATGATCGTGTTCCTGACCTGTTCGGCATTGACTTTGATCCCCATGTTTTTCCTTCGTTTCCGGTTCAATGCCGTGGCATTCAACGACATGGAAATGAAGGCGATGGGGGTCAACAACGGTGTCCTACGCGCGACGGGCCTGGTCCTGGGAAGCCTGATGGCAACGGTTGCCCTCATCCATTGCGGCGATGTCGGTTTCCTCTGTATGGTCATTCCCTTTATGTTCCGACAGCGCGGCCAGACAGAATTCGGAGAAGTCGCATTTCTGTCCGGCGTGGTCGGAGGGACGGTCTCTCTGGCCGTCCGGATCATTATCTCCATGATCGCTGACTGGGGGATCGCCATCCCTGCCAGTGTCATCACGACACTTGTCATGCTGCCTATGTTCATCTTTACCCTTTTACGGAGAGGAAGTGCATTTCAATGATTTTAGAACTGAATGACCTCTGCTGCGGGTACGGTGGCAAGGCGATCATCAAAGATATCCGGCTGACGGTGGAGAGCGGGGAAGTGTTTTGCATCCTCGGGGAGAACGGTGTCGGCAAATCGACCCTGTTCAAAACCATTTTGAAGCTTTTGCCTCCCATTTCCGGAAGAGTGAATATCGACGGATCAGACATTTCCGGCTGGAACAGCAAAAAGCTGGCTTCTTACTGTGCCTATGTCGCGCAGTCCCATACGCCGCCGTTCCCTTATACGGTGCGGGAAGTCATCATGACAGGGCGCATGGGGAAGATCAATGCTTTTGGCCGCCCGGGCAGGAAAGACGAAGAGATCGTGGACGGGCTCATCGATGAGATGGACCTGAAACAATATGAGAACAAGCCGTATACGGAACTGTCCGGAGGCGAACGCCAGCTGGTCATGATCGCAAGGGCTCTGGCGCAGGAACCGCAATGCCTTGTTCTGGATGAGCCCACTGCAAATCTGGACTACGGCAACAAAGTCCTGGTCCTCAACACGCTGCAACGTCTGGCAAACCGTGGCATGATCGTGATCTTCACGACCCATGACCCGGAACAGGCCCTGCTGCTCAATGCCAGGACCCTCATCCTTTTCCGCGGCCGGCCGCCGCTCTTCGGAGAAGCCAATGAGATCATCACGGAAAAGAATCTGAAACGTGCCTACAACGCCAGGATCCGCGTCGTCGAGATCCTGGATGAAGAAACCTTCCAGCAGGTCCGGGTCTGTATCCCCATGCTGGGCGGAGAGGAGAAAAGAAGATGACAACACCGACCTATACGCCACCCCTGAGTGAGCAGAGAGCCGCTCAGGACCGAAACGCGATCCTGAAGATCGTCGACAACATCGAGACAGTCATCGTCGGAAAACGAGATGTCGTCGAGATCGTTGTCCTGGCGATGATCGCCGAGGGCCATGTCCTCATCGAGGATGTGCCCGGCACCGGCAAGACCAGCCTCATCTCCGCACTGGCCAAGACGGTCAACTGCGGGTTCAAGCGAATCCAGTTCACGCCCGATGTCATGCCGTCCGATGTCTCCGGCTTTTCGATCTATAACCAGAAGACCGGCGAGTTCGAGTTCCGTCACGGCGCTGCCATGAGTAATATCGTTCTGGCCGATGAGATCAACCGTGCCTCCGCCAAGACGCAGTCCGCCATGCTGGAGATCATGGAGGAAAAGCAGGTCACAGTCGACTCCAACACCTATAAAATGGAGCGGCCTTTTATGGTCCTGGCCACGCAGAACCCCATCGATCAGCTGGGGACCTATAAGCTTCCCGAAGCGCAGATCGACCGTTTCATGATCAAAATTTCGGTCGGTTATCCCGCCTTTGAAGACGAGGTGCGGATCGTCCTCGGGGTCGAAGAAGCAAAAAAACAGATCTCATATATCGCCTCCAAACAGGATGTGATCCGACTCATCGACGATGCGGAGAAAGTGACCGTCTCCGACCTCGTGGCGGCGTATATCGTCAGCCTCGTCTCCGCGACCCGAAACCACAGCGAGATCAAACTGGGTTCCAGTCCCCGCGGCTCCATCGCCCTTCAGCGGATCTCCCGGGCCTATGCGCTTTTCTGCGGACGCAACTATGTGACGCCGGACGACGTCAAACTGATGGCGCCCTATGTGCTGGGTCACCGTGTCACACTGACCAACGCGGCCAAGAACGAGGGCAAGGACGGGAAAGATGTCATCAATGAGATCGTCCGTGACATTACGGTTCCGGTAGGAGTGGAACAATGAGTCTGAACTTCCGGAAGGTGGGGAAAAAGGCACTGACGGTCCTGGCAGTCCTGCTGGTCCTGTTCTGCCTTCTCCTGCCTGCTGTCTACACAAACAGCATTTTCGGATACTTTCCCATCCTGGTCACCCTGTTTCTTCTGCTGGTCTCTGTCCTCTATCTCTGGCTCATGAGAAAGAGCATCGTTGTCGACGCTGATCGACGGGATATCGAAGTGGAGCGGGGAGAGACCGTCCGGGTCGACCTGGGGATCCGCAACAAGTCCTTCCTGGTCTGCAATAAGGCAAAAGCCGATATCTATGTGCAGGATTATCTGGGGGAGGACGATTCCCGTACAGAGGCCGTCTTCAGTATCGATTCCCGTAGCCGGGCAGATTTCGGCTTCGATGTCCGCATGGAACACCTGGGCCAGTATACGGCCGGTATCCGGAATATGCACATTTACGGGCTCCTGGGGCTTCTCAGCATCCCGGTCCCGGTCGATTCCAGTTTCCATGTGCTGGTCCTTCCGCAGATCCATGAGGAAGAGGAGACCCTGAATGCGCAGAGCATTACGGACAGTCCCAATGCCTCCAGCTTCAAAGAAGGCGACGGATTCGACTACACCGGTGTTCGGGAATACGCGATGGGCGACTCCATGAAAAAGATCCACTGGAAGCTTTCTGCCCACTCCATGGGCTACATGACGAAAGTCAATGAGATCGGTCTGAAGAGCGATCTGGCGGTGGTCCTCGACATGGCTGCAGACCCGCTGCCCGCCCCGCAGCTGCTCAGCATCTGTGACGGCCTGGTGGAAACGGCCGCCTCCGTCATGCTGACTGCGGAAAAACAGGACATCGAATCGGTCCTGCTCTATCCGGATAAAGAGCGGTCCATCCAGGCCATCTTCCCGAAGACCCAGCAGGATTACGGCGAACTCATCAAACGCATGATGCCGATCACACCGAACCCGAACGCCGGGTTCCTGGACGCGCAGGAACTGCTGACCATTGAGATGGCGGGTGCCAATCAGCGCGCGAATGTCCTCGTCGTCACCTCCCGTGTGACCGATGGTCTGCTGGATACGTTGAACACCATCCGCACCCAGCAGCGGAACCCGCTTCTGTACTGCATCATGCCGACCAATGTCACCGCCAATGAGCGGAAAGAACTCCAGGCCCGCTTCCTGGGGCTGGATGATGCAGGGATCCCGTACCGGGTCCTGACTGCCGCCGATGCGGAAGGGAGGGACGCGTTATGAAAAGCTACGTGAAACTCCACGCATGGGATTATCTGCTGACGGTGATCATTGCGGTCGGCATGCATCTCAACGTGTTCTCCGCGTTCATGATCCGAGAGAGCTATATGCACAACTACGTGCTGGTCGCCGCGGTGACCGCTCTCGTGACTGCCATCCTGTTCCTTGCGGGCTATAACAAGCGAAACGCTTTGGCGGGCGCCGCCGGCTTCGGCATCGCCCTGGTCGGATGGATCATCTATCTTCGGGCAAATGACCTCATCGACCTGTCGGGCGAGGCGGACGAGACCATCCCGGCCTTCTGGACCATCGTTCTGTTCGGAACGGTTGTCATCTATTTGCTGACGAGGAGCCGAAAGGTCCTCTATGCAGCTGCTCCTGTCGGACTGCTGTTCTGTGCCGCTTTCAAATTCCTGGAGTATCCTGTCTCCGTTCCGGGTCTGATCCTGCTGATTACGGGGCTCCTTCTGGAGATCCTCTATCTGGTCTATCAGGACTCGCTGCTGAACGCATCTTACGGAAACTACAACATTGGTCATTTCGTGATGCAGAGTATTGCCATCGCGCTGGTCGTAGGGCTGCTCTCATCCGGCGTTTTCTTCGGCATCGTCAAGCCCCTCGATCCGCCGACGAGAGACCTGAAACTGATCACCAAACTCATGTCGTTCGATGTCCTGGAACTTCTGGGTGTCGCCAGTACACAGGAAATCAAACAACCGGATCCGGAAGACCAGGAGGATCAGCAGGACGAGGAGGAAGAGGAGGAAGAGAAGAAGGAAGACCAGGAAGAGGATCAGAACCGGGAATCGGAAGAAGATATCGCTGCTTCCACCATCTCTTATGACGAGCAGAAAACACCGCCATACTGGATCGCAGTACTCATCCTTCTGGTTCTGGCAGCTCCTTTTGCGGTCAAGTATTCTCTTCGTGCCCGGCGCCGGAGAAGACTGAACGGTCTCGACGCTTCCAACCAGGCTGCGTTCGTCTATGACTTTTTCCTGAAGAGGTTCCAAAAGCTTGGCTTCGGAAAAGCGGACAGCGCGACCATCCAGGAGTTCACCGAGCTGCAGGAAGGATTCCTGCAGAACTTTACGGCAAAAGATGGGACGACGTTTGAAGACATTTCTGAAATCTATAACTACCATCTCTACAGTAAAGTGCCGGTGTCACCGGAAGAGGCAAAGCGATTCCTCGCTGTTTACGACAGTTTTTATCAAAATGCAAGAGCTTTTGTCGGTCGATGGAAGTATCTGCTCAAATTCTGGATCCTTTGAGTCCCGAAAACCATAAAGGGAATTCACTCTTCGAAAGATATGGAGAGTTTGTTCTAAATAGATGTATGTGCACAAATCATAAAGGAGGAAAAACATGTACACGAAAACAAACCACAGAGTTTTGAGACGTGTCTTTGCGCTCGTTCTTGCGATGGCGATGGTGACAAGCCTTCTCGCGATCCGCATCTCGGCTGCAACGGCAGACTTCAAAGCTCCAGAAAAAGCCATGACGGTCGACAAGAATCTGATCACCGTTTCCGCACACTCTCAGGCTTTCCTGCTGCCGGAAATCATTGGTCTCACCAACACGACTTCCCGGAACACAGAGCTTCCCGATGTCTTTGCGACCAATGCGGAAGATGCAGGTCCTGCGACCATGTGTCTGAACGATGCGCAGAAGACTGCCATCCTCGGTGTCTTTGGCTCCAACATCAACCAGAAACCGAACCCCTACATGTATAACTATTTCTACAATGCATGGGCGACGGAGAATGAGAAGGACCTGACTCCCGTCGGCGAGTACACCATGTCCACGGGCATCGGTAATATGTTCAGCCCTGCCAACGCTGCCAATGCGGGCGGTATCACAGATCCTGCCACCGGTATGGAGATCCCGGTTTCCATTTATCTCAAACAGGATATCCTGCTGGGCTGCAACCCCAGAAGCGAAGATGGCAAGACCGGTTATACCGATGTGATCGCCGCTTACAATTCGGCGTATAAGGACACGTATGCTCCTTATGAGGTCGACTATGAAATGAGCCGTGTCTACAGTTTCCTTCAGAACCTTTACAGCATGGCCGGTGTCGCCCATGAAATCAATGACCAGACCGGAAAGACCTGGAGATACAGCGATCCCACCGTCATTGCGGGCGATGTGGAAAAATATGTCAAAGGCCTGGAAGCCTATGTCATGAAGAAGCTGAAAGAAGATAACCGGACTCCGGAAGTGGTTGCCGTCGTCGATACCAGTTACACGACCAAAATGCGTCAGTCCGGCAAGATCGCGAACAACGAATGGGTCCTCAATACTTCCGAATGCTCTACACAGAGAACGACCAGCCACAGCCGTGTCGCGGAATTTGCCGCAGATACCACGACCAATCTGGCCGATGTTCTGGGTGGAGACCTGATCGAGACGCCCGGTGACATCCAGGGTGTCAATAACAATTTCTACAAAGCGACTTCCGATGAGATCGCGCAGAACGCCGACCTGGTGCTCTTCACAGACGTCACCATGTCCACGACCGGCGAGGCCAGCGACCGCAAGATCACAGAATTCAAGCAGAACCTGGTCGATACGCTTCAGGATACGAAGCTGGTCAATAAGGTCGACAGCCTTGAAATGATGACCTCCGCCTTTGACTGTGTCGGCTCCATCGGCGCCAACTCGGTCGAAAACATCCTGGGCATGGCCTACTTCACCGCATATATCTATCCGGAATACCTGGATCAGTTTGCAGTTGCTGCTTACTGGTACAACAACTTCTACCACATTTCCAGCGCAAGTGCTCTCAAGAGTACGATGGCTTCGAATTTCGCCACTTCTTCGGTCCGTGAGGCTGCCGGCAACAGAAGCGCCAAGAATCTGGACTACGATAAAGCCGCTGTGGAAGCACAGATCATCGAAGGCATGAACTATTATGAAAACAATCGGAGTGAATTCGAAGACAAACTGATCAACCAGAATGGCGAGACCGGTGAAAACACAGGATGGGTCATCGACTGGGAGAACGGCATTGGTGCCGAACAGAGAGAAGAGCCCGCACCGGTCGAACCTGAGACAAGACTCAACGGTGTCGTCAAAGGCCCGGATGGAAAATGGGGCTACTATGTTGACGATGTTCTCCAGACCAACTACACTGGAATCAAGAACAATGATTATGGCTGGTGGAGAATCGAGAACGGTCTTGTGAACTTCAAAGCCAACGGCATCTACAAGAATGAATACGGCTGGTGGAAGACCACGAACGGTAAGGTCACCTTCAACGAGACCGGCGTCTTCAAGAACGACTACGGCTGGTGGAGAGTTGAGAAGTCCAAGGTCAACTTCAAAGCCAACGGCATCTACAAGAACGACTACGGCTGGTGGAAGACCACGAACGGTAAAGTCACCTTCAAAGAGACCGGCGTCTTCAAGAACGACTATGGCTGGTGGAGAGTTGAAAAGTCCAAGGTCAACTTCAAAGCCAACGGTCTTTACAAGAACGAATATGGTACCTGGTATGTGAAGAACGGCAAAGTCGACTTCAGCTACAACGGCACCTATCAGGGCAAGACCATCAAGAACGGTAAAGTCGTCTGATAAATCTTTGAGCCGGGCGGGGAAGCCCGCCCGGCTCTTCTTTTGGAAAGGGTGATCCTATGGCACTCATCGACTGGCGCGAGCTGGAAAAGTATACCGGCTGGGCGCTTTCGAGAACCGACGAAGCCGCCGTCTCCTGGGACAAGGGCGCCGACGGCTGGCAGCGCCGCATCGACTTTGAAAAGAGCTTCACGCAGGCGCAGGTGGATGCCTGTACCAGAGTCACGCAAGACACGACGGTCCTCGATGCCTGCTGCGGCACCGGACGGACTGCCATTCCCTTCGCGAAGAAGGCGAAGAAGGTCTATGCTCTGGACGGGGGAGAGCGCATGCTGGAACACTGCGCGAACAATGCTGCAGCATGTGGCCTCGACAATGTGGAGATCATCAAGGTGGGGAACTGGCATAACTGCGAACCGGGGAAAGAGATCCCCATCGCCGACATCGCCGTCTCCGTCATCGGCCCGCCCCAGGCGGATGCCGTCAAGTTCAGCCGCTGCGCCACACAGTATTGCTATTTTTTGTCGTTTACGAAGGACCCTTACCGTTTTGTGATGAAGGACCTGTTCGACGGATGCAACTCCGAGTGGGAACAGCGGGCGAAAGAAGGGCTTCCGGGCGGTCCCGGCGCCCATAAGGGAATGCCGCCCGCCAAGGCGTTCGGCGGCGTCCCGCTGGATACGCTGGTGGGCTGCCCCGGCCGACCGAACCCGGTGAACCTCAGCATCCAGTTCAACCTGCTTTACAACCTCGGCGCGTTTCCGACCATTACGTACGCGGACGGCGCCTGGGAACACACCGCGGCCACGAAAGAGGAAGTCTATGACTACCTCCGGGAGTTCGGCCACATCGACGAGGGCCGGGAAGAACAGTTCCGGGCCAACGTCGACAAGCGGATGACACAGACCGCGGATGGCTTATGGAGATATGCCTACAAAAGCCAAATGTATGTCCTCGGATGGGACCCCAATGAGCTCGACTGGGACTATATCGAGAGAACCGCAGAAAAGGAGTGACCCTCAATGCCGGAAAAAGATTTTGTGACCAAAGGATACCGGATGGTGGAAGTGAAGAACCCGGACGGTACTGTCACCAAAAAGAATATGTGGGACGTGGAGGCCAAGTACTACAGCCTCATGACCCTTATGGAAGTCAACGGGACCAACAAACAGCTGGACGCCATCCCGCTGCAGCCGGATGACGTCGTCCTCGACTGCGGCTGCGGACCGGGGCGTGTGGCCATCCAGGCCGCGAAGCGCGTGAAAAAGGTCATCTGCCTCGACGCCTCCGAAGGCATGCTCGAGGAGTGCAAGAAGAACTGCGCTGCGGCCGGCATTGAGAACGTCGAGTTCGTGCTCGCCGACTGGCAGCTCACCGAGATCGGCAAGACCATCCCCGAAGTGGATGTCATCATCCAGTCCCGGGGCGGCGGCGGACCCAGCACCTTCGAGATGCTGGAGAAAGCGGCCAGACGCATCGCCGTCAACATCATGTGGGCAAAGGGCGCTCCGAACCTGCCCATGTCCCGCGGCAAGCTGTTCAAGGACGTCTACAGCGAAGAGGCCATGGAGAAATACCCCGAGCTGGTCCCCTTTGAACGCCGTAAGATGGGTCCGCCTCCCGGACACAAAAAGGGCGGCACCGGCGGTCTGTTCTACGACCTCTATGCCGAACTCGAGAAGCGCGGTATCGAGAAGCATGTGACCACCATCGACGAGGGCTGGGACAAGTGGTATGCCACGAAGGAAGAGGCCTATGACGACCTCATCTGCCTGTCCCGTCATCCGGAAGAGGTGGAGCCGAACCAGTTCCGCAGGAACGTCGACCAGTTCCTGACCGAGAAAGACGGCGGCTGGTACTTCTTCCTGCCGACGCAGACGGATATCACCTGGTTCGAGACCCGTCCCGCAAAATAAGACGAAAAGCTGCGCAAAAGCGCAGCTTTTTTCTTGCTTTTTGCCCTTTAAACCGTTATAATTTAAACCGTTACAGTTTAAACCACTAAAGTTTGGAGGAGATCACTTGGTTATCAAGATCCTGCTTCTGGTCCTGTTCTTCGGTGTCATGATTTTCATCGGCTTCTGGTCCAGACGGCACGCTACCAACGTCAACGACTACGTCCTCGGGGGACGGACCGTCGGCCCCTGGCTCACCGCCTTTGCCTTCGGTACCTCGTACTTCTCATCCGTCGTCTTCGTCGGCTATGCCGGCCAGTTCGGTTGGAAGTTCGGCCTCGCGTCCACCTGGATCGGTCTGGGGAACGCCTTCATCGGTTCCCTCCTGGCCTGGATCGTCCTGGGCCGCCGGACCCGCATCATGACCCAGAAGCTCGACGCCCGCACCATGCCGGAGTTCTTCGGCAAGCGCTTTGACTCCACCGCCCTTCAGGTCGTGGGTTCCATCATCGCGTTCGTCTTCCTGGTCCCGTATACCGCCGGTGTCTACAACGGCCTGTCCCGTCTCTTCGGCATGGCCTTCAGCATCGACTACCACGTGGTCGTCCTCATTATGGCGGTCCTCACCGCTGTTTACGTCATTGCCGGCGGCTATATGGCCACCGCGCTCAATGACTTCATCCAGGGCATCATCATGCTCGGCGGCATCGCCGCGGTCATCGCCTCGGTCCTGCACGGTCAGGGCGGCTTCCTGAATGCCCTCAAAGAGCTTTCCATCATCGACGCCACCGATGTCGCGGTCCCCTCCATGCAGGGCGCACAGGGGCTCCTCACGAGCTTCTTCGGCCCGGATCCGGCCGCCCTCCTCGGCGTCATCATCCTGACTTCCCTCGGTACCTGGGGCCTTCCGCAGATGGTCCAGAAGTTCTACGCCATCAAGGATGAGCGCTCCATTACCACCGGTACCATCATCTCCACGGTCTTTGCCCTTGTCGTCGCCGGCGGCTCCTACTTCCTCGGCGGTTTCGGCCGTCTTTTCGGCGATGTGCCCGGCGTCCACAACCCCGACGGCACCGTCGCTTTCGACGCCATCATCCCGTCCATGCTGTCCACGCTGCCCGACATCCTCATCGGCATCGTCATCGTGCTGGTCCTTTCGGCCTCCATGTCCACGCTGTCCTCTCTGGTCCTGACCTCCAGTTCCACTATGACGCTGGACTTCCTGAAAAAGACCTTCTGGAAGGACATGAATGAGAAGACCCAGCTCATCACCATGCGGGTCCTCATCGCGGTCTTCATCGTCATCTCCGTGGCCCTGGCCTTCAACCCGCCCGCATTCATCGCCCAGATGATGGGTGTCTCCTGGGGCGGCCTCGCCGGCGCCTTCCTGGCTCCGTTCATCTACGGCCTGTACTCCAAGAAGACCACCCCGCTGGCCGTCTGGTGCTGCTTTGCATGGGGCGTTCTGTTCACCGTCCTCAACATGGTGTTCCATTACATCGCGTCTCCCATCAACGCCGGCGCCATCACCATGGTCATCGGTCTCATCATCGTTCCCCTCGTGTCCCTCGCGACCCCGAAGATGGATCAGGACGAGATGGACGACCTCTTCGCGAGCTACGACGAGGAAGTCGTGGTCCACGCGAG
>CAJGDU010000013.1 GCA_904502175.1 Clostridiaceae bacterium | reverse complement strand
CTTCCTCTTCGAGGAACAGGTTCATCTTGTTCATCGTGCTCCACCAGTAGTCGTGGTTGCCCTTGCCGATGAGTTTCGTGCCGGGCAGGTCCTCGAACCACTGAAAGTCCGGCCGGACCTCTTCGAGGGTCATGCCCCAGGAGATGTCTCCGGGAATGACGACCGTGTCCTCCGGGGAGATGAGCTTGCGCCAGTTCTGTTCCATGCGCGCCACGTAATTCTCCCAGCCGGAGAACTTGTCCATGGGCTTGTCGGTCCCGAAAGACAGATGCGTGTCGCCGATCGCGAACAGTGCCATAGCGGCCTCCTTTCTTCCCGGGTCTTCGTCAGATGCGCAGCATGTCGTAGACCTGCTGTTCCATCTCGTCCACCGCACAGTCGGCGGAGAAACGGACGGTCTTGTCCTTGAGGTTGCTGAGGGGTGCCGGGACCGGGATGCCGGTCTTTTCGCACAGGACACCGGCCATCTCGAACTCGGGCAGTTCGGGGGCGGAGCCGTCGAGGGCGATGAGCACGCTCTTCGAGAACTTGTAGGGGCTGGCGGTAGCGGCGATGACCGTCTCGGTCGTATCGCCCGTCTTCGCCGTGTAGTCCCGGTAGACTGTGATGGCGACCCCGGTGTGGGTGTCGGAGAGATAGCCCTCTTCCTCGTAGGTCTTTCGGATGACGCCGGAGACCGTCGGGTCGTCGGCGAAGCCGGCGGCAAAGGTCTCTTTTATCTTCGCGAAGACGTCGTCGGTGACCGTGTATTTTCCGGTCTTTGCGAGGGCGTCCATCCAGGTCCGCACCGCCGCGTCATCCTCGCCGGAGAGGTGGAACAGGAGCCGTTCCAGGTTGCTCGAGATGAGGATGTCCATAGACGGGGACATGGTGGTGTAGAACGTCCGGTTCCGGTCATAGGTCCCGGTCGTCAGGAAGTCCGTGAGGACGTTGTTGGCGTTGGAGGCGCAGAGGAGCGTCTTGACGGGGACACCCATGCGTTTCGCGTAGTAGGCCGCGAGGATGTTGCCGAAGTTGCCGGTGGGGACCACCACGTTCATGGGCTCCCCGGGGGCGACTTTGCCCTTTTCGAGCAGGTCCGCGTAAGCGCTGCAGTAGTAGACGATCTGAGGCACGAGACGGCCCCAGTTGATGGAGTTGGCCGAGGAGAACATGAGTCCGTTCTCCGAAAGCTTCTCCGCCACGGCCCTGTCCGTGAAGATGGTCTTCACGCCGCTCTGGGCGTCGTCGAAGTTGCCGCGGATGGCGCAGACACTGACGTTCTCCCCTTCCTGGGTGGCCATCTGGAGCTGTTGCATGGGGCTGACGCCGTCCTTCGGATAGAAGACGAGGATGCGGGTGCCGGGCACGTCTTTGAACCCTTCGAGCGCCGCTTTTCCGGTGTCGCCGCTGGTGGCCACGAGGATGACGATCTCCTTGTCGGGAGCCGCTTTTTTCGAGGCGGTGGTCAAGAGGTACGGGAGCAGCTGGAGGGCCATGTCCTTGAACGCGCAGGTGGGTCCGCGGAACAGTTCCAGCACTTCGGTCCTGTCGTCGAGGGTGACGAGGGGCGCCACCTTCTCAGACGAGAACTTGCCGGGCGCGTAAGCACCGCTGACACAGGAGTCGATCTCCTCCGGCGTGAAGTCCGTCAGATAGAGGGACAGGACTTTCTTCGCCCGTTCGATGTAGGACAGGGGGATCATGTCCTGCAGGTCCTGCAGAGACAGGGTCGGGATGTCCACCGGGACGAACAGGCCGCCGTCTTCGGAGATGCCCCGGGTGATGGCCTCGCTGGCCTCGACCCGAAGGGACTTGTCGCGGGTGCTGGTGTAAAGCATGTGAGATGCTCCAATCTTTAGAGATTCGCGTCGAACGCGTTTTTGATGTATTCGTAGGCCTGCGGTCTGCCCTCTTCGTCGGCAAAGACCTCCATGCAGTCGAACCGGGGCTGCAGATCGCCCCGCTGGACTTCTGCCTGGTGACAGGTGATATAGTACTCCGCCGTCAGCAGGATCTTGCGCTGCTTGGAGGCGGTGACCGCCGCGGCGGGCCGTCCGAGGGCGCCCTGGCTCCGGGTCTTGACCTCCACGAAGCAGAGGAACCGGTCCTTGCGGGCAATGATGTCCACCTCCCCGAACCGGGAGCGGAAATTGCGCGCGAGCACTTCATAGTCGAGGGCTTCCAGGACGTCGCAGGCGTAGTCTTCGCCCAGGTTGCCGAGGCCGTTCTTCGTCAAGGGACCTGTCCCCTTTCACTGAAAATGTTCTTCGAGGTTTTTGAGAAAGCTGCGGCGATGCACCTCGGAGACGCCGTACTTCTGCAGCATCTCGTAGTGGAGCTTCGTGCCGTAGCCCTTGTGTTTTTCAAAGCGGTATTCCGGGAACAGCTTGGCCACTTCCAGCATGTAGCGGTCCCGGGAGACTTTCGCGAGGATGGAAGCGGCGGCGATGGACATGGAGCGGGCGTCGCCCTTGACGACCGTCTCGACCATGGCGTCCACCCCGGGGTTCCGGTTGCCGTCGATGAGGGCGAGGTCCGGTTTCACCTTCAGCCCTGTGAACGCGCGGTTCATGGCGAGGAACGTGGCCTGCAGGATGTTGAGTTCGTCGATCTCCCGCTCGGTGGCGGAGGCCACACAGTAGTCTTCGGCCACTTCCAGGATGACGTCGAAGAGGGCTTCCCGTTTCTTCTCGGTCAGCTTCTTCGAGTCGTTGAGTCCGGGGATGTCGGTGCCCGGCTTCAGGACGACGGCCGCCGCGAAGACGGGACCGGCCAGGGGGCCTCTCCCCGCTTCGTCGATGCCGCAGACCACGGCAAAGCCGTCGGCTCTGGCCCTGTCCTCCAGTTCATAGGTGGGGACCGTTTTTTCCTTTGCCATGGCGTTATCCTTTCGGGCGCTCGAGGGTGATCTTCCCGAGCTTTCCGCCCCGATACTCCGTGAGGAGGGTGTTGGCGGCCCGTTCGGTGTCGACTTCATTGCCCCGGAGCAGCATGCCCCGTTTCCGGCCGATGGCCTCCAGCACTTCCCAGGACTCGAGGTCGGCGATCTCGGGACCGAGCTTATAGCGCTCGGCGAGCCGGTCGGTGTAGTCGGTCTTCAGGATGTCGAGGAGACGGACGGCGATGGTCTCGACGTCCATGATGTCGTCCTTGACCGAGCCGATGAAGGCCAGCTTGTTGCCGACGGCCGGGTCCTCGAACTTCGGCCACAGGACACCGGGGGTGTCGAGCAGCTCGATGCCGTCGCCGCAGACCACCCACTGGTTCTGGCGGGTGACGCCGGGACGGTTGGCCACCTGGAGTTTGGACTTCGAACTCATGCGGTTGATGAAGGAGGACTTCCCGGTGTTGGGGATGCCCACGACCATGAGCCGCAGCGGCCGTCCGGCCATGCCTTTGGCCTCGTTCGCGGCGATGCGCTCTTTCAGCGCCTCCCGCGCCAGGGGCACAAAATGATTCAGCCCCCGGCCGGATTTGCAGTCCACTGCCAGCACGAAGGCTCCGTTGTTTTTGAAATGATTCATCCAGGCATCGGTGGCGCTCTGGTCGGCGATGTCGGACTTGTTCAGAAGAATGATGCGGGGTTTCCCGGAAGTGATCTCATCGAGCTCCGGGTTCCGGCTGCTCTCGGGGATGCGGGCGTCGACGATCTCGACGACCGCGTCCACCAGCGGCAGGCTCTCTTTGATCTTCCGGCGGGTCCTGGCCATATGGCCCGGGAACCACTGGACGGTCTGTTTCTGAAAATCGGGCATTTATCCCTCCGGCAGTTCCAGGTCGACGATGCCGTGGGGCGTGGAGGCCCGCTTGGCGATGCCGAGGATGTAGTCGTTGTCGATGAGACCGATGGCGGTGGAACGGGAATCGATGGAGTTCTGGCGGTTGTCGCCCATGACGAAGCACTGTCCCTCCGGCACCATCAGCGGCAGAGACATATCGTAGGCATTGATGGTCTCGTTGTTGATGTAGGGCTCATCGAGGATGTGTCCGTTGACGATGACGTCGCCGTTATCGTAGTTGATATCGATGATCTGGCCTTCGGTGGCGATGACCCGTTTGATGATGTTCTCATGGTAAGCGTTCTCCTGGGAGATGACGACGACGTCGCCGTAATGGGGCGTGGTGTCGGTCATCTGGGACAGGAAGACCCAGTCCCCGGAGTGCAGCGTGGGTTCCATGGACTCGCCCACGACACCGGAGAACCGGTAGATGAAGGTAAAGAGGATGGCGGTCATGACCGCGGCCACCATGAGGACGCTGACGAACTCATAGGTGAATTCGAGGCCCTTGCGCCGTCCGGTCTTGACCTCTGCTTCCTCTGTGACAGTGATTTCTTCAGCGAGGTTCTTGTCTTTTCCGAGTTTCATGCTTTATTCCTCCGCGTTTGAAAGATGTACGACCACTTTGCCAAGGATCTGATGGACATCGATGAGGCCCACTTCATAGGAGCGGGAGTCGAGCGAATTGCCCCGGTTGTCTCCCATGACGAAGACATATCCTTTGGGAACGGTGAGCGGGAAGTCCGGGGGACCGGACGAGACGTCGTAGGTCTCCTGGTCGATGTACGGCTCGTCGAGGACCTCTCCGTTGAGCAGGACTTTGCCGTCCTGGAAATCGATGGTGTCGCCGCTGACGGCGACGACCCGTTTGACCAGCGGATCGTCATAATTGCGGGAGATGACGACGATCTCACCGTGTTTGTACCGGGTGGTGACATCGGTCAGGATGAGGCGGTCGCCGTCCTGCAGGTTCGGGACCATGGACTCTCCGTCCACCGTGACGACCCGGAACAGGAAGACCAGGATGAGCATGACGGCCGCGATGGCGCCCGCAACGGTCGACACGAAATCGAACCATTTTTCCGCCGGGTCCGGGCCGGTTTCCGCGTTTTGGACGTCCACGGCGCGGTACTGGATCTTCATGGCATTCCGCCCTCCTTCCTAAAAGTTTCTATTATCCGAATAATTTTACCAAAAAACGGCTTTAATATCTACTGTTAAATGCTTTTCCGAAAAGGAAAAAGGAGACCTTTCGGTCTCCTTTGTCTTTTCACAATGGTGCGGGAACTTTAGACAGTGCCCTTGACTTTCGCAGCCTTACCGACGCGATCGCGCAGGTAGTAGAGTTTCGCTCTGCGGACTTTACCGGAACGAACGACCGTGACTTTGGTGACGTTCGGGGAATTGACCGGGAAAACTCTTTCCACGCCGACGCCGTAGGAAACGCGGCGGACCGTGAAGGTCTCGGAGACGCCGGAGCCTCTCTTGGCGATGATGGTGCCTTCGAACGCCTGGATACGCTCTCTGGAGCCTTCCTTGATGCGAACGTCGACTCTGACGGTGTCGCCGATGTTGAGAACCGGCTGCTCTTCTTTGACCATGCCTTCGGTCATGATTTTCAGTGCGTCCATGTGTTTTTCCTCCTCTAAGAATCAAGACGTTCATACACGTAACACGTCAGAGGACCGTCCGCTTTTGGATATAAATGCTTTAATATATTATCAGCAAAGTGCCCGCATTGCAAGCTTTTTCTTCATTTTCCTCCATTGTTATGCTAAAATGAGTGTCATCCGGGGCCCGCCCCGGCAACACACGGAAAGAGGGACCCCCTTCATGAGAATGCGGAAAAAGAAAAACCTGGAGCCGAGACTCGCGGCCGTGGCCGACTATCTGCTCGACGCCTCCTCGGACGACCCCAACTCCATGACCGCCGTTCTCGAAAAGGCCTATTTCGATTATGAGGCCATTTTCGGCAACGACCACCCGGTCTGGCTCGAGATCGGCTGCGGCAAGGGGCAGTTCATCGCCGAACTGGCGGAGCGCCATCCGGAGAACAATTACATCGCCGTCGAAAAGGTGTCCAATGTCATCGTCATGGCAGCGGAGCGGGCCAAAGAAAAGGGCCTCTCGAACGTGAAGTTCGCCCTCACCGGCGCGGAGTTCCTGCCGAAGTTCCTGCCGGACCACTCCATTGCCGGCATCTACCTCAACTTCTCCTGCCCCTACCCGAAGGGCACCTATAAAAACCACCGGCTGACGAACGCCCGCTATCTGGGCATCTATAAAGACCTCCTGGCCCCCGGCGCGGAGGTGTATCAGAAGACCGACAACATGCACTTTTTCGAGTACTCCATCGAGGAGTTCACGAAGGCGGGATTCTGCCTCAAAAACGTCTCTCTGGACCTTCACAACAGCGATTTTGAGGGAAATATCGTCACCGAATATGAACAGCGATTCGCCGGTCAGGGCCTCCCCATTTACCGGCTGGAGGCGTACCTTCCGGAGAACCGCTGAGCGTTCTTCTTATTTCTTTTTCTTTGCTTTTTTGGCTGCCTTGGCATCTGCTTTGGCAGCTTTTTTACTGCCCTTTTTTGCCTGCTTTTTCTCCTTTTTGGCGGCCTTTTTCGCGTCTTTCGCGTCCACGCGGTACGCGAGGTTCGAGAAGTACATGCCGACGCCGGCGGCGGTCATGGTGACCCGAATGAGGTCCTGCCAGTGGTTCTCGGTGATGTCCTTGAACACGGCGTCGTAGTCCATGTTGGAAATCTTCGCATAAAGCGCATCGCCGAGGCCGAGGTTGGAGTAGTGTCCAACCATTTCGGTGCCCGCATAACGTTCGTAGTTTTCGGCAATCCATCGCTCCACGCCGGCCCGGTCGAGGCCGAAGTTGCGCTCGATGAAGGACGCCAGCGTCAGGGTCTCGAACTGCTCGACGGCGAGCAGGACTTTCTCGATGAGTTCACTGCCGGCCTCGGACTGCAGGGCGCGGTCCAGGAAGTCGGCGATCATGAACCGGTAGTTGTTCTCCGTCACGCCGCCGGATTCGAGTCCGAGGGCGCTGACGATGAGGTCGGACAGGGCGTCCACCAGCTTCTGCCGGTTGTCCCGGGAGGCGAGCAGCCGTTCGAGACGGGACCGGAGCAGGCCGTCCACCCTGTTGACATCCACGAGGTTCGTGCGTTCGAGAAGGCCCATAACAACGGCGTTCAGCGGGTACTGCTCCATGTAGTCATAAATGAACCAGACCGCTTTGTCGAGCAGGGTATCCTTGATGGGCGTGCCCCGCAGGACCTGTTCCGCGGAGACGGCGGCCTTTGGGATGACGGCGTTGAAAACGTCCCGGATGCCGGTGGCGATCTCTTTCTGGAGCATGGGGAAAATGCCGCCGACCTCGATCTCTTTCCCGTTCCAGGGGATCTTCGTCTTCGGCGCCAGCAGAAGGGCCTCCACGATGACGCTGGCGAGTACATATTTCCCGCTCTGCTGCAGCCGTTTGGCCCGTGACATCTTTTTTCTTCCAACCATTGTCGGTTCCTCCTTTATTCAAACAGGACGCCGTCCTCGCAGTACAGTGCTTCCCGCACCATGCGGACCCGGACCGGCTCCTCTCCGGCCTCCTTCAGGAACTTGTCCAGAAGCAGCCGGGGGTTGATGCCGAACTGGGGCGAGGAGGGCAGGGTGACGAGCAGGACGACCCTGCCTTCGTCATCCGTGTCCACGGATAATTCGTCCAGATATTCCGCAAGGTCGATGGTCTTCATCACCTTGTGTTTTCCTTTTTTGCCGGACTTCTCCACCGGGAGATGGTCCCGCTCCGCGATGGCCCGGAAGGCCTCACAGAGCGCGTCCGCCGTGTGCGTGCCCGGCTCGACCGTGATGCGGTACCGGGAGGCCCGGATGGCGTTCATCTTCTGCACCGGCGGCGCCGCCTTCAGGATATGCAGGTCGGGCGGGAGCGCTTCGTCGAGGAGCCTTGCCACTTCCTCATCGGTCATGGTCTCGTCCTCGAGCCGGATGTCGAGGGCCTCGGCCACGCTCTCCGCGCCCAGCGTCAGCGGACTCGTGAACGTCATGTACGGCCGGGGGTTGAACCCCTCGGTGAACCAGAGGGGGATGCCCGTCCGGAAAAAGGCTCTCGCAAAACAGCGGGTCATATCGAGGTGGGAAATATATCGGGCTTTCCCGGTCTTGGAAAAGCGGATGCGCACGTCTCTCATGACACTTCCCTCCCCCGGTCGATGCCCTCCAGGGCGTCGCAGTGGCCGCCATTAAGGTCCTGGGCCCCGCACCCCGCGCACCGCAGCCGGCAGTGGGGCGTGGTGGCCGCCTCTTTGGCCTTTTCGTTCTCCCGCATGAGGAAGGCTTTGGTAGGGCCGTTGTCGAGGTGGTCCCAGGGCAGGACTTCCTCATAGGGCCGGCGGCGGTTCGAGTAGAACGCCGGGTCCAGGCCGCACTCCTCGAAGGCCTCCATCCATTTTTCCAGGTCGAAGCAGTTCTCCCAGGAGTCGAAATGGCAGCCCTTCTCGAACGCTTTCAGAAGAACGCTGCCGAGCCGCCGGTCGCCCCGGGCGAAGACCGCCTCCAGGAAGACCGTATCGGACTTGTGGCTCGAGATGTGCAGCCGGGTGTGGGCCGCCAGCTCGTGGATGCGCTCCTGCTTCTTTTCAATGGAGGCCTTCGTGTCCTGAGGCTCCCACTGGAACGGCGTAAACGGCTTCGGCACGAAGGGCGATGCGCTGACGTTGACGGTCAGATGTCTCCCCTTCACGCGGTCCGGGTTGTCGTAGTAGGCGTCGACGATCTGTTTGCCGAGGTCGACGATGGCCTCCACGTCCTCCATGGTCTCATAGGGCAGCCCCAGCATGAAGTAGAGCTTGACCGTGGCGTAGTTGTTGCGGAAGGCGATCTTCACCGATTTCATGATGTCGTCTTCCGTGATGTTTTTATTGATGACGTCCCGCATGCGCTGGGACCCCGCCTCCGGGGCAAAGGTCAGACCGCTGCGGCGGATGAGGTTCAGTTTTTCCACCAGCTCGTCGGAGAAGGTGTCGATGCGGAGGGACGGCAGAGAAATGTTGATCTTTTTCTCGGCGGTCCAGTCCGCCATGTCCGACAGCATGGGCGTGATGCCCGAGTAGTCGGAGGTGGACAGGGAGATGACGGAGACCTCGTCGTAGCCCGTGGAGGCGCAGAGGTCCTTCGCCTGGGCGTTGATGACGGAGACGCTCTTTTCCCGGATGGGCCGGTAGATGAACCCGGCCTGGCAGAACCGGCAGCCGCGGATGCAGCCCCGGTAGATCTCCTCGACGGCCCGGTCGTGGACGATGTCGATATAGGGGACCGGGAACCGGTCGGGATAGAAAGCGGTGTCGAGGTCCGCGACGACGCGTTTCTTCACCACCGCCGGCGCATCGCCCACGGGAGAGACGCGCGCGACCGTGCCGTCTTCGTGGTAGGTGACGTCGTAGAGGGACGGGACGTAGACCCCGCCGATATGGGCCGCCTCCCGGAGGAACGCCTCTTTGGAAGCGCCCTTCTGTTTGAACTCCTTGTAGAGGTCCAGAAGGTCCATGGTCACCTCTTCCCCGTCGCCGAGCAGAAAGAGGTCGAAAAAGTCGGCCAGCGGTTCCGGGTTACAGGCGCAGGGCCCGCCGCCGATGACGAGGTTTTTGAGGCCTTTGCGGTCTTTGGCGAGCACCGGTACGCCGCCGAGGTCGAGCATGGAAAGGCAGGTCGTAAAGGACATCTCGTACTGCAGGGTGAAGCCGATGATGTCGAACGCGGAGAGCGGCGTGCCGGTCTCCAGAGAGAACAGCGGCAGCCCGACGGCCTTCATCTGTTCCTCCATGTCCAGCCAGGGGGCAAAGACCCGCTCGCAGTAGGCGTCTTCCCGGGAATTGACCAGATAGTAGAGGATCTTGATGCCCAGGTGGGACATGCCGATCTCATAGGTGTCGGGGAAACAGAACGCGTAGCGGATGTCGACCGACGCGGGGTCTTTCTCCACGCTGTTCAGCTCTCCGCCGATGTACCGGCCGGGTTTCTGCACCAGCGGCAGGATCTTCTCGAGGCGCGCGTCCATGGTCTCCCCTCCTTTTCAAAAGTCTTCCTTAATAATAATGCCTGCCCTGACAATAGTCAAAGCAGGCATAGTGGCTGCTATAATACCGCGTTAGTTTCTGCGGTTGTTTCTTCTGTAGCCGCCGCGGTCGTTGCTTCTGCGGCGCGGTCTCTCCTCTTCCTCGATGTCGTTCTCAGGCACAGCGCCTTCGACTTCGATGAGGGCATCTCTGCGGGAGAGGTTGATGCGGTTCTGGTCGTCGATCTCGATGACCTTGACGATGATCTCGTCGCCGACGGCGACCACGTCTTCCACACGCTCGACACGCTTGACGTCGAGGCGGGAGATGTGGACGAGGCCTTCCTTGCCGGGAGCGATCTCAACGAACGCACCGAAGCTCATGAGGCGGGTGACCACACCTTTGTAGATGGCGCCGATCTCGGGATCGTTCGCGATGGTCTCGACCATGAAGAGGGCTCTCTGCGCGGCTTCGATGTCCTGGCAGGCGACGAAGACGTTGCCGTCGTCGTCGATGTCGATCTTGCAGTCGCATTCGGCCTGGATCTTCTGGATGACCTTGCCCTGTTTGCCGATGACGTCGCCGATCTTTTCGGGATCGATCTTCGTGGTGAGCATCTTCGGAGCATACTTGGACAGCTCGGCGCGCGGCTCGGCGATGACCGGAGCCATGATGTCGTCGAGGATGTATTCTCTGGCCTTCTTGGTCTTGGTGAAGGCTTCGCGGATGATCTCGGGAGTGAGGCCGTGGACCTTGAGGTCCATCTGGATGGCGGTGATACCCTTCTTGGTACCGGCGACCTTGAAGTCCATGTCGCCGTAGAAGTCCTCGAGACCCTGGATGTCGACCATGGTCATGAAGTCGCCGTAGACGCCTTCATCACCGGTGATGAGGCCGCAGGAGATGCCGGCGACCGGCGCTTTGATGGGGACACCGGCTGCCATGAGGGACAGGGTGGAACCGCAGATGGACGCCTGGGAAGTGGAGCCGTTGGAGGACAGGACTTCGGAGACGACACGCATGGCATAGGGGAACTCCTCAATGCTCGGAAGGACCGGGACAAGGGCCTTTTCGGCAAGGGCGCCGTGACCGATCTCACGACGGCCGGGGCCGCGGGAGGGTCTGGTCTCGCCGACCGAGTAGGACGGGAAGTTGTACTGATGCATGTAGCGCTTCTCGGTGTCTTCGTCGATGCCGTCGAGTTTCTGGGCATCGGACAGAGGCGCGAGGGTGGCGATGGACAGGACCTGGGTCTGGCCTCTCGTGAACATGCCGGAACCGTGGACTCTCGGGAGCAGGTCGACTTCGGCGTTCAGCGGACGGATGTCGTCGATGCCGCGGCCGTCGACGCGCTTGTGCTCGTCCTTCAGCCAGGCACGGACCACATGCTTCTGGATGAGATAGAGGATCTCATCGAGCTTGCCCTCTTCGCCTTCGAACTGTTCGTCGTATTTTTCGTGGATGGCATCGGAGATGGGACGGATGCGCTCATCGCGGATGCGCTTGTCATCGGTGTCGAGCGCCTTTTTGACGTCCTCGATGACCCAGTTCTCGATCTCTTCCATGAGCGCCGGGTCCGGATCGGAGGACTCATAGGTGAACTTCTCTTTGCCGATCTCGGCGACGATGCCGTTGATGAATTTGACGACTTCCTTGTTGGCGTCATGGGCAGCCATGATGGCGTCGAACATGACGTCCTCAGAGATCTCGTTGCCGCCGGCCTCGATCATGGCGACCAGGTCCTCGGTGGAGGAGACGGTCAGCTTGAGGTCGGAGACAGCTCTCTGCTCCAGGGTCGGGTTGATGACGATCTCACCGTCGACAAGACCGACCTGGACGGAAGAGATGGGGCCCGCCCACGGGATGTCGGAGATGGCGATGGCAGTGGAGACGCCGATGGCGGCAGCCACTTCGGGGGAACAGTCGGGATCCACGGACATGACGGTGGCGACGACGGTGCAGTCGTTGCGCAGGTCCTTCGGGAACAGCGGCCGGATGGGACGGTCGATGCAGCGGGAAGCGAGGATGGCCTTCTCGGAAGGTCTGCTCTCTCTTCTCTGGAAGGAGCCGGGGATGCGGCCGACAGAGTACATTTTCTCTTCGAAGTCCACGGAGAGCGGGAAGAAGTCGATGCCCTCCCGGGGCTTGTCGGATGCGGTGACGGTGCAGAGGACGACCGTCTCACCGTAGGAGGCGAGGACGGCGGCGTTGGCCAGCTGCGCCATTTTGCCGGTTTCCAGCTTCAGCGGTCTGCCGGCAAGGGTGGTCTCATAGACCTTGTAGTCTTCAAAAAACATGTCTTTTCCTCTCTTTCGAATGGGTTTTGAGGGAGGACAGGCACTGGTTCCAAGGTTTAGCAATAAATGAAATATCCGGAAAGCGTTCTCCGGGTACTTGATTCACTGCTAACCCTTATGGTGATGCCCTGCCGGACCTCCCGTTAACGTCAAGCAGGCAGGCAGCTTGAAAATGCCGCCTGCCTGATGAAAGACTTACTTACGAAGGCCGAGCTTCTTGACAAGAGCTCTGTAGCGTTCGATGTCGACCTTCTGAAGGTACTTCAGAAGATTTCTTCTGTGACCGACCATCTTCAGAAGACCTCTTCTGGAATGGTGGTCATGGGGATGCTCTTTCAGGTGACCGTTCAGGTCGTTGATCCGCTTGGTGAGGACCGCGATCTGGACTTCCGGAGAACCGGTGTCGCCTTCATGAGTGGCAAACTCTTTGATGATTTCCTGTTTTTCCTGTTGTGTCATTTGTTTCACCTCATTAGTATTTTCGCAGACTTCCCAGGGAACGGCAGGTGAAGACTTCCTCTTGTGGAAGTGTGACCCGCTCTCCGAGAAATGAGCGAATGTAGTATATCACAGGGTGTTTGCGTTGTAAAGAAAAACTATAAAAGAATCTCTTTATACATAAACATCCATCGTGCCGATGCGTCGGACGGTCTCGATATCCGTCCTTATTTGAGCCTCCAGCTCCTCCACCGTCTCGAACTTTTTCTCCGGCCGGAGGAACTTCAATAGGGAGATGTCCACGAACTTGCCGTACAGGTCGCCCTCGTAGTCGAGAAGGTAGGTCTCGCTCGAGACCGGGTCGTCCCGCTTGACCGTCGGCCGGACCCCGATGTTGGTGGCGCCGAGATAGGTGCGGCCGTCCACGACACAGCGGGAGGCATACACGCCGTGGCGCGGGGTGACCAGCTCTTCCGGGAACGGCTGATTGATGGTGGGGATGCCCCAGGTGCGGCCCCGCTTATCGCCGTCCACGACCTGCTGACGGTACTTGAACGGGCGGCCCAGCATGCGGTTCGCGAGCTCCACGTTCCCGCCGCCGAGGGCGTTGCGGATACGGGTCGAACTGACCGGCGTGCCGTCCAGTTCCATGGCGGGCGACGCGGAAAAGACCACGCCTTTCTCCATGCACAGGCGCTCCAGGAGTTCCGGTGTCCCTTTCCCCTTCTCGCCGAAGGTGTAATTGAACCCGCAGCAGACACCTGCCACGTGCAGCGTTTTGTACAGGATCTCCTCGAAGAACTCCTCGGGGCTCATGTGCATGATGGAGGCAAAGTCCAGGCGCACGACTTCGACGCCGGTGGCCCGGAAGGCCTCATCTTTCACATCGCCCGAGAACAGAGCCGGCGGCTCCTTTCCGGTGAGCACTTTGAGAGGGTGTTCCGAGAAGGTGCAGATGCAGGGGATGGCGTCCAGCATATTCGCGAGGTTCTTCGCGTCGTTGATGACGGCCATATGTCCGAGATGGAGGCCGTCAAAACTGCCGAGGGCCGCGACGGACCCTTTTTGGACGAATTCGGGATTCATGGTTCACCTACTTACAAAAACTTTTCGGACCGAGAGGGCGCCGGTCTCCAGGGAGACCTCGCCGAGGCCGAGAAAGTCAGTTTCTTGAGAATAGACCCGGTACAGGGCGCCGTCTTCGGGCGCTTCCGGGATGCCGCGCAGGCGCGCAAGGTCGAGTTCTCCCCCATTTTGGAACCGGACCCCCTGGGGGTCGGAGACGTTCACGGACGGGAGGAAGGACAGCGCTTTGTCCACGGGCAGAAGGAGGTCGGACAGCGTGCCGCTGTCTCTGGCCGCTTCCAGTTCGGAAATGGTCAGCGCATCCTCCAGGGTGAAGACACCGACGCCGGTCCGGCAGAGGGCCGCCATGGCGGCGCCGCAGGACAGGGACTGTCCGATGTCGTCGATGAGCGTGCGGATATAGGTGCCTTTGGAACAGGTGACGTCGAGCACATACTCCCCTGCGGCGGGGTCGGTGCCGTCCGTTCCGTCGGGCAGAAGTTCCAGTGCGTCAATGGTCACGGGCCGGGCTTCCCGCTCCACCTCGACCCCTTTGCGGGCCAGGTCGTAGAGCCGCACCCCGTCCTTTTTCAGAGCAGAGTACATGGGCGGCACCTGAAGGATGTTGCCCCGGAAGCGTTCGAGGACCGCTTCGATGTCCTTCCGCCCCGCCGCGACCTCCCGGGTCTCCAGCACGGTCCCGGTCAGGTCCAGCGTATCGGTCCGGACGCCCAGTTTCATGACGGCCCGGTACCGTTTCGGGCTGGTGGGAAGAAATTCGAGAAAGCGGGTGGCGCCGCCCAGCATGACGGGCAGCACACCGGTGGCCATGGGGTCTAACGTCCCGCAGTGGCCGGCCTTCTTTTCCCCGGCAATGGCCCGGGTCCACCGCACGGCCTGGAACGACGTGCAGTCCGCCGGTTTGTTCAGACAGAGGACCCCGGTCATACGGCACACCCGAGCTGTTCGGCGAGGAACGAGAGGAGGGTCTTCAGCGACTCCTCTTCATCGGGTCCCGCGTCACATCCGGCGGCCCGTTTGTGTCCGCCGCCGCCCAGAAGGGCGCAGACGGCCGAAGCGTCCACCGGTTCATGCGTGCGCAGGGAGATCTTGTAATGACCGTCCTCCTGCTGCTTCATGGTGATGCCGCAGACCACGCCTTCGATCTGCCGGGACAGGGCGGTCAGGAAGTCGAAACTGTCTTCGTCTGCCTGACGCTCTTCCAGCATTTCCTGCGTGATCTTCAGGACCGAGACTTTCCCGTCGCAGAACAGGCGCAGCCCGGCAAAGGCGTCGGACAGCAGAAGGAACTGCGAGATGGGTTTGGTCTCGAACATTTTTACATTGATGGCGGCGTTGTCGGCCCCCAGTTCGATGAGGTCCGCGGCCGCCCGGTACGCCTCCGCGTTCGCGTTGGAATAGCGGAAACAGCCGGTGTCGGTGGACAGACCGGTATAGAGCGCGTCGGCCATCGGCTTGTCGATGGGCATGCCGAGGGTCCGGAGCACCCGGTACAGAGAGAGGGCTGCCGCGGCGTCGTCCGGGCAGAGATAGGTCTCTCTGGCATACAGTTTGTTGGAGACATGGTGGTCGATGCAGAGGTCGACGCGGTCCGCGTAGACCGCGAGGTCTCCGAGCAGGGTCGTGTCGGCCACGTCGACGGCGATGACCGTCTTCGGCTCGAAGGTCTCCTGAGGAAGTCCCTCAAAGAGGTAGTCATACTTCTTCGGGACGGGGCCTCCGTTGACCACCGTGGCCCGTTTCCCCTGGGAGAGCAGATGGCGGCACAGGGCGGCGCCGGTACCGAGACAGTCTCCGTCCGGGTGGATATGGGTCAGGATGAGGACGTCCTCCGCGTCCCGGAGGATCTCTCCGACCCGGGAAATGGAAACGGTCATTCGTCCTTTCCTCCTGTCAGGCTCTCCAGCTCCTTGATGATCTCCATGCCGTGGGCAACGGAGTCATCGGCGATGAACTTGAGTTCGGGCGCCTTGCGCAGGTGGAGGTTCCGGGCGATCTCACCGCCCAGATAACCGGCCGCGTTGTTCAGCGCCGCGACAGCTTCCTCTGCCCCGGCCATGCCGGCGAGGTCGCTGATATAAACTTTGGCGTACGTACTGTCCTTGGAGACGTTGACGCGGACGACGGTCAGGATCTTTCCCTTCACACGGGGGTCCTTGACCTCCTGCATGACGACCGCCAGCTCCCGCTTGATGTCTTCCGCGGTACGCTGTGACTTATGGGACGGCATGGAAAACCCTCCTTCTTAGTCTCTGTATTCTTCCGTGATGTATGCTTCGAAGATGTCGCCTTCCTTGAGGTCGTTGAACTTCTCGAGACCGATACCGCACTCATAGCCGGAAGCCACTTCCTTGACGTCGTCCTTGAAACGGCGCAGGGAGAGGATGGCGTCCTCGGCGACGATGATACCGTCCCGGACGACCCGGAGTTTGGCGTCTCTGGTGATTTTTCCGCTCAGGACATAGGAGCCCGCAATGGTGCCCGCCGAAGAGATCTTGAAGACGTTCCGGACTTCGGCGCGGCCGATGTCCACGTCTCTGTACTTCGGCGCGAGCATGCCCTTGATGGCGTCCTCGACGTCGTTGATG
>CAJGDU010000012.1 GCA_904502175.1 Clostridiaceae bacterium | reverse complement strand
TTTCGGCAAAATGGTGTTTCCTCTCTCTTACAGTTTTTCGATCTCTTCCATGAGGGCGTCGATGAGTTCCGCCTCGGGGACCTTTTTGATGACTTCTCCCTTCGCGAACAGCAGGCCGACGCCTTTGCCGCCGGCAATGCCAATGTCCGCGTTCTTCGCCTCTCCGGGCCCGTTGACCGGACAGCCCATGACAGCGACACGGATGGACTTGTGGACATCTTTCAGCCGCTCCTCGACCTCTTTGGCGATGCCGATGAGGTCGATCTGGGTCCGGCCGCAGGTGGGACAGGCCACGAGCTGGGGCGCGTCCGGCAGCAGGTCCAGAGACCGCAGGATGTCGTGGGCGGCGTCGATCTCCTTGACCGGGTCATCCGTCAGGGAGACCCGCATGGTGTCGCCGATGCCGTCGGCCAGCAGGGTGCCGATGCCGATGGCGGACTTGATGCGTCCGAGCTTCTCCGTGCCGGCCTCGGTGACGCCGAGGTGCAGCGGGTAGTCGCACTCCGCCGCGACGATGCGGTAAGCCGCGATCATGGTGCGGATGTCGGAGGACTTGATGGAGATGACAATGTCGTGGAAGTCCACGTCCTCGAGATACTTCACGCCCCGCATGGCGCTTTCGGCCATGGCCTCGGCGGTGACCCCGCCGTACTTCTCGAGCAGGTCCTCTTCGACGGAGCCGGAGTTGACGCCGACCCGGATTGGGATGCCGGCCGCCTTGCAGGCGTCGGCCACCAGCCGGACCTTGTCCTCCCCGCCGATGTACCGGGGGTTGATACGGATCTTGTCGATGCCCGCCTCGACGGAGGCGAGAGCGAGTTTATAGTTCATCTGGATGTCCGCGATGATGGGCACCCGGATGTTTTCCTTCAGTGCTTTGACGGTCTCGATGTCTTCCATGCCGGTGACCGAGAGCCGGATGAGCTGGCAGCCGGCGGCGGACAGTTCCCTGGCCTGAAGGACATTGGCCTCGATGTCTCCCTGGGGAGCGTTGAGCATGGACTGCACCACGATGGGGGCATCTCCCCCGAGGGGCACATCACCCACGAAGACCTGTCTTGAGATTCTGCGTTCCATAGGTTACCTCTTTTGTGTCAGTGGAATAGTTTGCCGACGTCGCTCAGGGTGACGAGGATCATGAGGCCGAACAGCATGGCCATGCCGACCGTGTTGACCGCGGCCTGGAACTCTTTGGAGATGGGCCGGCGGAGGATGCCTTCGAGCATGATGAAGACGAAGCGGCCGCCGTCCAGCGCCGGGAACGGGATGAGGTTGAAGGCCCCGACGTTGATGGCGATGAGGGCCATGATGAGCAGGATGCGGGACATGTTGCCGCTCTTCGCGGCGTCCGACGCGGTGTCGGCCACGGCCTGGACCGTGCCCACAGGGCCCGCCATGTCGCTCATGGAGAACTGGCCGGTAGCAAGGTCCCAGAGAGACGAGACCACGATGCGCACGATGGACAGGGAGTCGAGTACGGCATACTTGGCGACGTTGCCGACCGTGGGCGGGACGCCGACGATGGCGAAGTCGTAGTCCACGACCTGGGTGCCCTCCACTTCCTTCGTCTCAAAGGCGATGTGCTTCAAGGGCACCTTGTTGCCGTCCCGCAGGACGACGAAATCCATGACCCCGTCCTTGTCGCGGGCCATGTAGTAGCTGAGGTCGTACTCGGTGCGGATGACATGGTTGTTGACCGACAGGATGCGGTCCCCCTCCATGAGGCCCTGGGCCTGGCTGGAGGCGTTCTCCTTGAACTGGGAGATGGCCGGCGTGCCGACGAGGTCGGAAGTGCCCAGCAGGATGGCCATGAGGATGAGCCCGGTGAGGATATTCACCGTGGCGCCGGCGAGGATGATGATGCCCCGCTGCCACGGCGGTTTGGAGTTGAACGCCCCTTCGACCGGGCTGTCCTCGTCCTCCCCTTCCATGGCGACATAGCCGCCGACGGGAAGCAGGCGCAGCGAATACTGGGTCTCCGCCTTCTTTCGTTTCCAGATGGTGGGGCCCATGCCGATGGAGAATTCATTGACCCGGACTTTGAACAGCTTCGCGGTCAGGAAGTGTCCGGTCTCATGGGTGGCGATGATGAGTCCGAAGAACAGGAGGGCGGCCAGGATGGGCCACGCCTTTCCCCAGACAAATGCCAGTGTTGCTATGACAGTCACGCTCCTACATGCTGCATGACATAGTCTCTTGCCATGCGGTCCGCTGCCAGGACATCTGACAGCACGAAATCTTCTTTGTTTTCACAGGCCTCCATGGCCTCTCCCACCAGTTCGCCGATCTCGAGGAAGCGGATCTTGCCCTGGCGGAACAGCGCGTTGGCCTGTTCGTTGGCGGAGTTTGCGGCGGTGGGATAGAGCCCTCCGCGGCGGATGGCCTCCCGGCAGATGGCGAGACAGTCGAAGGTCTCCATGTCCGGTTCGGCAAAGGTGAGGGTGCCCAGCTCGGCCAGGTCCAGTTCCTTCGTAGGAGACGGGAGCCGGTCGGGGTAAGTGAGGGCATACTGGATGGGGATGCGCATGTCGGCAAGCCCCAGCTGCGCCACGACGGCGTTGTCCTCATACTGGACCGCGGAGTGGATGATGCTTTCGCGATGCACCACCACTTTGATCTTGTCTTCGGGGACCCCGAAGAGCCAGCAGGCCTCGATGACTTCCAGGCCCTTGTTCATCATGGTGGCGGAGTCGATGGTGATCTTTGCGCCCATGGACCAGTTCGGATGGTTCAGGGCCTGTTCCACCGTGACATCTTTCAGGCTCTCCCGGCTGCGGCCGAAGAAGGGGCCGCCGGAGGCCGTGAGGAGGATGCGCTTGAGCCGCCGCGCGGGCGGGGCGCCCTCCAGGCACTGGAAGATGGCGGAGTGCTCACTGTCCACCGGCAGGATACGGACGCCGTACTCGCGGGCGGCCTCGGTGACCAGCTGACCGCCGGTGACCAGGGTCTCCTTGTTGGCGAGGGCGATGGTCTTCCCCGCCTCGATGGCGTCCATGGTGGGCATGAGTCCCGCAATGCCGACGATGGAATTGAGGACGGTATCGGACTCCGGGTCGGTGGCGCATTCGCAGATGCCGCCGATGCCGGAGAGGACTTTCGTTCCGGTATCCGCGATGCGGACCCTGAGGTCTGCCGCGGCGGTCTCGTCGAGCAGCGCGACCTTGTCCGGGTTGAACTCGCGGACCTGGTCTTCCAGCGTGTCCACGCTGGTGCTGGCGGTCAGGGCGCGGACGCGGATGCCCTGTTTGCGGCAGACGTCCAGGCTCTGGGTGCCGATGGAACCGGTGGAGCCGAGGATGCAGAGGTCCTGTGTCATGCGCCCATCACCACCGATCCGTAGATAGTGATGAGGACGAACATGGTGGGCGACGCCAGCAGGACGCTGTCGAAGCGGTCCATGATGCCGCCGTGGCCGGGAATGAGGTTCGAGTAGTCTTTCACTCCGTAATAGCGTTTGATGAGAGAAGCCATCAGATCGCCGAACATGGAGGTGATGGAGATGAACACCACGGTGATGCAGTAGAACCAGACCGGCATGAAGAAGGACTCTTTTGCGAGGACTTTTTCAAAGAGCACCAGGCTCAGAAGCATGAAGAGGAGGACGCAGACGACACCGCCGACGGCGCCTTCCCAGGACTTTTTCGGGCTGAGGTTCGGGGTCATCTTATGCTTGCCGAACTTCACGCCCACGAAGTAGGCGAAGACGTCGGTGAGCAGCGCCGTAGCCACGGTGATCCAGAGCAGCAGGCGGCAGTCCGCCCGGCTGATGAAGTCGGGGTAACGGAGATACATGTCGGAGATGAGCCCGATGGAGGCGAAGGCCGCCGGAATGACCAGCGAAGCGTACACGGTGACCGCCAGCTCCGGGAAGGTGATGGTGGTCTTCGAGAAGTTCGCCACGGTCAGGACGACCAGCAGGATGACGTAAAGGACGACGATGATCTCCAGAAGCGGGATGTTGTGGAGATAGACGAGACACAGGGGCAGCGCGAAGGAGAAGGCGATGGCCACGACCTTCAGCACCGGGTTCTTGACCCCGGCCACCTTGGTGATCTCAAAACAGGCGGCCGCCGCCAGCAGCGAGAACAGCACGTCGATGACCGGTGTGAACATGAGACAGTACGCCGCGACGAGCAGTATGGCAATGACGGTGCCGGATATGACACGAGTTTTCATAATGGGTTTTCCTCGATTCTCTTAGTGATCCTGCTCAGACAGGCCGCCGAACCGGCGGTCCCGCTTCGCGTAGTCCATGATGGCCCGGTCCAGGTCATCGGTCGTGAAGTCCGGCCAGGCGATGTCGTCGAACCAGAATTCGGAATAGGCCGACTGCCAGGTCAGGAAATTGGAGAGGCGCAGTTCGCCGGAGGGCCGGATGATGAGGTCCGGGTCCGGGAGGCCCTTCGTATACATGTGGTCGGAGAGCAGGTCCTCCGTGATGTCTTCCGGAGACAGGGTCCCCTTCTTCACCTCTTCGGCCAGTTCCTGCACCGCGTGGATGATCTCCTGCCGCCCGCCGTAATTCAGCGCCATGTTGACGACCATGGCGTCCTTGTTGTTCATGGCAAGGCACGCGCTCTTCGCCAAAAGCTGATGGGGCTTCGGGAGACCGGAGATGTCGCCGATGACCCGCAGGTAAAAGCCGCGCTTTTCCCGGTCATATTTGACTTCATCGGCCTCTTGCAGATAGTCGTGAAAGATCTCCATGAGGGCTTTGACCTCTTCCTTCGGCCGTTTCCAGTTTTCCGTGGAAAAGGCGTAGAAGGTCATGGCCTGCAGTCCGATATCGTGACCGTAGTCCATGATCTGACGGAAGACTTTTGCCCCCTGGATGTGGCCTTCGGTCCGGGGCAGTCCGCGCTCGCGGGCCCACCGGCCGTTGCCGTCCATGATGATGCCGATGTGTTTCGGCATGAACTCTTTCGGAGGAAGATTTGACATTGGAACACTCCCCTAAAACGCAAGTAACGGCGCAATGCGAGAGAACGTACCCCCGTGCGCCATTACTCCAAATATTCCGTTTGACGGTTATACGCTCATGATCTCGTCGGTCTTCTTCTTGGCGATCTCGTCGATCTCCTTGCAGACCTTGTCGGTAAGCTTCTGCAGGTTCTCTTCTTCGTCCCGCAGGTCGTCTTCCGTGAGTTCGCCGGCCTTCTTGGCCTTCTTCAGCGAGTCCATTTCATCGCGGCGGATGTTGCGGACCGCGATCTTGGCCTCTTCCCCTCTCTTGGAGATGCCCTTCGCCAGTTCTTTCCGGCGCTCCTCCGTGAGCTGCGGGAAGGTGAGGCGGATGACGGTGCCGTCGTTCTGAGGGTTGATGCCGATGTCGGAAGACTGGATGGCTTTCATGATGGGATCGAGCAGCGATTTGTCCCAGGGCTGGATGACCAGGATGCGGGCCTCCGCCACAGAGATGGAGCCGACCTGGCCCACCGGGGTCGGGGTGCCGTAATAGTCCACCATGACCTTGTCGAGGACATTGGGGTTCGCACGGCCCGCGCGGATCTCGGAATAATCGGTGACGAGGCGGTCGATCGCTTTCTGCATTCTGCTTTCAGCAGTCTTTTGTTCTGCCATGATTGTTTCCTCCGGTAAATGTATTTTCGTTGAAATGATTGCCTTATTCGGAACGACAGAGGGTCCCGACCGTCTCGCCGGATACGGCGCGGACGATGTTCTGCGGGTCTGTCAGGTCGAAGACGAGGATGTCGATGCCGTTGTCGCGGCAGAGGGACGCGGCGGAGGCGTCCATGACAGCGAGGCCTCTGGACAGGAGTTCGGACTGGGTGATCTCGTCGAACTTCACCGCGTCGTCGAACTTGTTCGGGTCCTTGTCATAGACCCCGTCCACGTTCGTGGCCTTGAAGATGACGTCTGCCTGGACCTGCGCTGCTCTCAGCGCAGCGGCGGAGTCCGTGGAGAAGAACGGGTTGCCGGTGCCGCCGCCGAAAATGGTGACGACGCCGTTTTCCAGGTCCTCTCTGGCCTTGTCGGCGGTGAAAAGTTCCGCGACGGGACCCATTTCGACAGCCGAGTAGACTTTGGCGGGGACCCCTTTGGCGATGAGCACATCGGCCACCGCGATGGAGTTCATGACGGTGCCCAGCATGCCGATGGAGTCCGCTCTGCAGCGGTCCATGGAGCCGCTGGAACGGCCTCTCCAGAAGTTGCCGCCGCCGATGACGATGCCCACGGAGACCCCCATGTCGACGACCTTGGCGATGGCGTCGCAGATGGTCTCGATGACGTCGAAATCGAAGCCGTGTCCGGCCTCGCCGGCCAGCACTTCTCCGCTGAGTTTCAAAAGGATCCTGTCGAATTTCGCAGCCATTGCGGACACCTTCCTGTCTTCAAAATTTACTTTTAACATTATAACTGAAAAAGGGGTCTCCGTAAAGTCATTTCCGGCGGGGCGCCGGGGCCGGCGCGCGGACGGATTTAAGGACCTCGAGAAGGATCTGTTCCGGCGAGCGCTTGCGGATTTTGGCCCGGGGCGTCAGGATGAGACGGTGGGCACAGACGTCCACATAGAGGCTCTGAATGTCCTCCGGAATGACGTAATTCCGGCCCCGCATATAGGCGGAAGCTTTGGCCATCTGGACCAGGGCAAGGACGGCCCGGGGGCTGACGCCCTGTTCGACTTCCTCCAGGTTCCGGGTGCGGTCGCAGAGCTCCGCGGCATAGCGGATGAGGGCCTCGTCGATGAAGACTGCGGTGACGGCCGCCCGCATGTCGAGGATGTCTCTGGCGGAGGCCACGGCCCGGACGCTGTCGAGCGGGTCCACGCCCTGCCGCAGCTGGACGATCTCGATGGTGTTCTCGATGGTGGGATAGCCCATGGACAGGCGGACCATGAACCGGTCCAGCTGGGAGTCCGGCAGCGGATGGGTGCCGGCGCTGCCCAGGGGGTTCTGGGTGGCCATGCAGACGAAGGGGTCCGGCAGAGCGTAGGTGACCCCGTCGACGGTGGCCCGCATCTCCTCCATGACTTCGAGGAGGGCCGCCTGCGTCTTGGCGGAGGTCCGGTTGATCTCATCCGCCAGCAGGATGTTGCAGAACACCGCGCCGGGCTGGAAATCGAACTGGCCCGTGGCTTTGTTGTAGACGGAGAAGCCCACGATGTCGCTGGCCATGGTGTCCGGGGTGAACTGGACCCGGCGCTCCGTCAGGCTCATGGCCCGCGAGAACGCCAGCGCCAGCGTCGTCTTGCCGACGCCCGGCACGTCTTCCAGCAGCACGTGGCCCCCGGCCAGGATGGCCATCAGGGTCTTCGTGATGACCTCATCCTTGCCGACGATGACCTTTTTGATCTCTTCGAGAATGAGTGCGCTTTTATTTTCCATGGTGTTCCTCCCTGTGGTTTGCGGTTTTCTGACGCAGCGCCTTGCGGGCCCTGCGGAGTTGTTTCGTGTTGGCGGTGAGATCGAGGACCGTGTCGCAGAGCTGCTGGCGTTCCTCCGGGGTGAGCCCCTCCTCCGAGAAGGTCTCTTTGTAGAAGAGGCCGATGGCGGTCAGGTAAGCCCTCCGGTCCTCGCCCAGCAGCGCTGCCGTTTCGGCGGGCTTCCGGCGTTCGGGCCGCAGGCCGAAGAGGCGGAGCACCCGCTCCAGATACCGGTAGGCCAGGGCCGTGGTCTCTTTGTCCGCCGCCCTGCGGATCTTTCTGCGGGCGAGCGCGTTGCCGACCAGGGGCACGAGCAGCGCCAGCAGGAACAGCGGCAGCAGAAGCAGCAGGAGCGAGCCGTGTTTCTCCGCGTCCGGAGTGGCGTCGTCTTCGTCCGGTTCGTCCGGCAGGGGCTTGTCTTCCTCCTCCGGTGTCTCGGGCGGCGCGACCTCTTCCGGCTGTTCTTCCTGGGCCTTGTTGCCCGCTCCGGAACTGCTGCCGGGTTCGGTCTCGTAGTAGCCCGGGGTCACTTCCACCGGCACCCAGCCGACGCCGTCTTTATAGACTTCGACCCAGGCGTGAGAGGCGGAATCGGGCACCGCCAGCTCCACCTCTGTCTCGCTGTCGACAGACGCGGCCAGTTCCTTCGAGATGAAGTAGCCTTCCGCGTACCGGGCGGGGATGCCGGCCTGCCGGAAGAGAAGGACCGCGAGCGATGCGAAGTGGGTATCGTAGCCGGTCCGGGTCTCCTGCATAAAGGTAAGCAGCGGGTCTTTCCCGGCCGCGGGAGCTTCAAGTTCGAGGGAATACCGGAACGCGCTCCCGAACAGGTTCCGGATGCGGAAGACGTCTTTTGAGGGACTGCCGGTCAGTCCGGCGGCGTGAGCCAGTTCCGCGACGGGCGCCCGGTATGCGTCCGGGAGATCCCGCTCATAGGCGTTCACGAAGTCCCGATACACCTTTTCCGCGGGAACGAAGTCGTCTCTGTACCGTTCGTTATACTGCGCGTCTTCACCGATGACGGCCTCGGAACTGACGTTGCCGTAGTCGGCGGTCAGGGGCTGGTAGACCGTCAGTTCATAGGACCGCTGGCCGCGAAGGCCCTCCGCGGAAGCGCCCTCGTGGGAGAGCTCGGCCCGCCGGAGCCCCTTTGACTCCGCACTCACTTCATAGGGCAGGAACATGGTGTTCCGGAAGGCCCGTTCGTTGCGGATGGTGACGGGATAGCGGGCAATGGTGACCGACTTGCGCTCGCCCCGGTCGTACTGGGCGGTCTGGACCTGCCATTTGAGGTCCAGGAGCTGGCCCAGAGAGATGGCCGGCGAAAAGGCGTCGTTGCGGACCCAGGGGCCCGTCAGGGAATAGTCTTTGAAATAGGTGTCCGCGGACAGGGGCTGCCAGACGCCGTCTTCGAGCACATCGCCCGTGAACCCTTTGAGATACATGGAGAACGCATTCGGCGTGGTGACCGTGAGCGCGGGTCTTCCGTCATAGGTGACCGTGTCCGCCTGGTTCAGGTCTCCCCCGGGCATGCCGTCGGCAGGGTCCTCCGGCGCGTAGCGGAACGCGGTCACGCGGGTACTGATCCGGTCCCTCACCCGGTCCACCGTCTCGGAGCGTTCGAAGCCGCCGAGGAGCAGCGCCAGCAGGACCAGGAAGACCAGCAGCGCGCCGGACACTTCCCCGTTGAGCCAGGTGAGGCGGCGGGCCACACCTTTGCTGCGGGTGGTCAGCAGAATGAGGTAGAAGGTGACCGCCACCAGGTAGAAGATGAGGGCGGACATGGAGGGCTTCAGGCCGATGAGCAGCCAGGGCAGGGCCGGCAGCAGGCACGTGAGCACCGCCAGCGGGCGGACTTTGCGGCAGATGGCGTAGGCGATGAGCCCCGCGGTCAGGAACGCCGGCAGCAGCAGGACCGCCTGCGCCGGAAGGTCCGGCACGTCGGAGGCCGGGTAGCCCGAGAGGCCCGGGAACAGGGCCAGCTCGTGGACGCCGTTCACCGCTTTCGCGAGATAGTCGTAGAGCTGGAGCAGTCCTTTTCCGAAGTATTTATAGCCGATGAGCCCTGCCAGCAGGGGCAGGACGGCGGCATAGACCGGCAGCAGTGTGCCGAAGCTTTTGATGCGGGATAAGAAGTAGAGAGGCACCGGCAGCAACGCGATGACCGCGAGCCACCAGGCCGGCATCTGAACGGACAGCATGGAGAGGAGCAGCAGCCAGAGAGACGCGTGGACCAGCACCGCCGCGGCGACTTCCGCCACGACAGCGTTCAGGCTCGCGGGCCTGCGTCTGTCCGAAGTTCTCAGCTGCATAAGGGTTCCTTTCCGGTCGTCAGATATTGAGGTTCATGGTGCCGACGCTGCGGATGTCCGCGGGCAGCCGGTCCATGGCGAGGGACTGTTCCGCCTCTTCGAGGCCCTTCTGTCCCACGAGGGCGATATGGGTCCGGCAGCGGACCGCCAGTTCCTCCAGCATGGGGGCGGCGGCGTCCGTGGTCAGATACAGCACCGTTGTGCCCCGGCCGATGGCGTCTCCCGCCGTCAGGAAGCGGGCTCCCGAGGAGTCCTCCTCCCCGTGGGGCGCCGAGCAGACCAGCCGGAACACGACGGTCTCCAGATCCTCATACGAGGAGACATTGAAGGTGCAGTACTCTTCCGCGCCGCCGTCGTACCAGGCGAAGGTGTGCATGATGCCGGTGTCCAGGAGCCCCCGGGAGAAGTTCGCGGCATAGCAGACGCAGGACTCCAGCGCGTGGGGGTCGGACTCCGTCATCTCCACCAGCAGGACCACCGAGTAGTGGATGGGCTTGACGAAGCGGCGGACCATGAGGTCGCCGTTTTTTGCCGACAGTTTCCAGTGGACGGCCCGGGCCTCGTCGCCGGGCACGTAGGGGCGGACGTCGAAGGTCTCGGACACATCGCGGCCCGGTTCCCGCATGGAGTAGCGTTCCGAGTCGGCTTCGGTCTCGCGGACCTCGCTGACGTTGACTTCCGTGGGGATGTAATCGGGCTCCACCAGGACCACGCGGCGCAGCCGGTGTTCGGCCGGGAACTCCACGAGACCGAAGAGGTCCCGCGTGCTGATGCGGTCGAGGGTGATGTACATCTGCCCCGTCTCCACTTCCTCGGCGAAGACCTGGACTTCATCGGAGCCCCGCCCGCTGACCGGACAGCGGATGGACTCGGTCAGGTCCGTCCCCGTCAGCGCGTTGTGGATGTTCAGTTCTCCGGAGGCGGAGGCCACCGGGAAGAGCGAGGCGTTGTGGAAGACGGTCTTCACCTCCGCCGTATCGCCCCGGGAGAGGCCCGCCGGAACGATGAGCTCCGCGGTCAGGCCGTTGCGGGACAGGACGCCGAACAGGATGGACACCGCCGGCAGGAAGAGACCCGTCAGAAGAAGCAGGAGCGAGAAGACGTTGTTCACATAGACTTCCAGCCCGATGAGCGCCAGCAGAATGACGCCCAGCAGGATCCGATTGCGCAGCATGGTCTTCCCCTCCTTTTTGTTAATCATTATCTTCCTCAGTATAACATAAAAAAAGAGGCCCGGACCTTCCATTTCGGAACGTCCGGGCTTTTTCTCTTCACTTGGGAGCGGTCAGCCGAGATACTTGTAACCGGCCTCTTCCACCGCTTTTTTCAGTTTTTCCTCTTTCACGTCTCCGGAGAGCCGCAGCACGACGGTACCCGCGGTGTGGTCCGGCACGGCGGACTCGACTTTGCGGACGCCCTCGAGGGCCTCTCTGACCCGGGCCTCACAGTGTTCACACATCATGCCTTCGACTTGAATGGTTCTTTCCATGGTCGTTTGTTCCTTTCTGCTGGAGCGGTTTGCTATGTTGTTATCCCGTTTCGCGCTGTGGACATCGAACAGGTTGAGCCGCAACGCGTTCATACAGACGCAGAAGCTGGACAGACTCATGGCGGCCGCCGCCACCATGGGGCTCAGGGACCAGTGGACCCCGAAGACCGCGTTGTACCAGCCCGCCGCGAGGGGGATGCATACGAGATTGTAAATGAAGGCCCAGAACAGGTTCTCCTTGATATTGAGAAGCGTCTGACGGGACAGCCGGATGGCGGCCGGCACATCCTTCAGCGTGCTGTTCATGAGGACCACGTCGGCGGCGTCGATGGCGACGTCGGTACCGGCGCCGATGGCAATGCCGGTGTCCGCGACGGTCAGGGCGGGGGCATCGTTGATGCCGTCCCCCACCATGGCGACTTTGCCGTATTTCTTCTGCAGTTCCCTGACGACGTCGGCCTTGCCCTCCGGCAGGACGCCCGCCACGACTTCGTCGACCCCGGCCTGTTTGCCGATGGCCCCGGCGGTCAGTTCGTTGTCACCGGTCAGCATGCAGACTTTCAGTCCCTGGGCCTGCAGTTCCCGGACGGCTTCCGGGCTGTCTTCCTTCAGGACATCGGCCACGGCGATGAGCCCCAGGAGCGCCCCGTCCTCCGCGAAGTACAGCGGAGTCTTTCCTTCTTCGGAAAGGATGGCTGCCATCCGCCCGAGTTTTTCGGGCACTTCGGCGATGGACGCGATATAGGAGCCGCTGCCGCCCTGCAGGACGGCGCCGTCGAGCGCGGCTTTCAGGCCGTTGCCGGGCAGCGCCTCAAAGCCGGTCACATCCTGTGCGGAGAGGCCTTCTTCTTTGCAGTAATCCACGATGGCTTTCGCCAGCGGGTGTTCACTTTTCTGTTCGAGGGAGAACGCCTTTGTGAGCAGGTCGTCCGGGTCGACGCCCCTCATGGGGACCACGTCGGTGACGGCGGGTTCGCCCTTTGTGAGGGTGCCGGTCTTGTCCAGCGCCACGGCGCCGACCTTGCCGGCGGTCTCCAGGCTTTCCGCCGTTTTGAACAGGATGCCGTTCTTTGCGCCGAGGCCGTTGCCGACCATGATGGCGACCGGCGTGGCCAGCCCCAGTGCGCAGGGGCAGCTGATGACCAGGACCGCGATGGCCCGGGTCAGGGAGTATTCCGTCCCGCCGCCGGCGATCATCCAGGCAAAGAAGACCGCGAGGGCGATGACGAGGACCATGGGCACGAAGATGCCGGAGATCTGGTCCGCCGTTTTCGCGACCGGCGCCTTGGTGGCCGCCGCGTCAGAAACAGTCTTGATGATTTGAGACAGGGTGGTATCGTTGCCCACCCGGGTGGCCTTGCAGGTCAGGTGACCGGACTGGTTGACGGTGGCGGCGGAGACCGTGTCTCCCTCCGCCTTGTCCACGGGGATGCTCTCGCCGGTGAGGGCCGACTCGTTGACAGCGCTGGCGCCTTCCAGGACAAAGCCGTCCACCGGGATGTTCTCCCCCGGTCGGACGACGAATACATCGCCCACGGACACTTCTTCGATGCCGACCGAGACCTCTTCCCCGTCCCGCAGGAGCGTGGCGGTCTTCGGGGAGAGCTGCAAAAGGCTCTTCAGGGCGTCTGTCGTGCGGCCCTTGGACTTCGCCTCCAGCACCTTGCCCACGGTGATGAGGGTGAGGATCATGGCGGCGGACTCGAAGTAGTAGCTGTCCATCATGGCCATGGAGGCCTCCGCCCCTTCGGCGGCCATGAGGCTGCCCGCCTTGAACAGGGCGTACAGGCTGTAGAGGAAGGAAGCGCCGGAGCCGAGCGCCACGAGGGCATCCATGTTCGGCGCTCTGTGCACGAGGCTGTTGAAGCCGCTGATGAAAAACCTGCGGTTGAGGAACATGACGACCAGCGCCAGAAGCATTTCGACGATGCCGATGCCGACACAGTTCGCGATGGCCTTCGGGACCGGCCAGTTCCAGAGCATGTGGCCCATGGAGAAATACATGAGGACCAGGGTGAACACCACCGACCAGAGGAGCCGGCGGAGGAGTTTCGGGGTCTCGGTGTCCTTCAGCAGTTCCTCCGTTTCCGCGATGGTGCTGTTGTTCGATGCCACATCGGAAGATGCGCCGCCCAGGGGTTTCGCCCCGTAGCCGGCGTCTCTGACAGCCTTTTCGATTGTTTTCGGGTCCGGTGTGCCCTCGACCGCCATGGAGTTGGTGAGCAGGGAGACGGAGACAGACTCCACCCCGGGAACTGCCTCCACCGCCTTTTCCACTCTGTCGACGCACGCGGCACAGCTCATGCCGGAAACCGTATACTGATGCATTGCTGCCTCTTTCTCCCTTTCAAATAATAAAAACCATCGAACAGTTTAAGACGATACTATCTTAAACGTTCGATGGTTCTTTTTCAACTCGACCGGAAGAAATCAGATGACCGGAGGCGCGTAGACCGTGGAGAAGGTGGCGCGGATGGCGTCCTTTCTGCACTTGGTCAGGCAGAAGCCGCATTTGATGCATTTGTCTTCATGGATGGTGAAGGGCTTCTTGACCTCGCCGGTGATGGCGTTCGCGGGACAGTTGCGGGCGCACAGCGAGCAGCCGATGCAGGCCTCCTCGTCGATGCAGATGGAAAGGACCTGTTTGGAGTCCTCGCCGGGAACGATGGCAGATCCGGGGCAGATGTCCCGGCACTGGCCGCAGTCCACACATTTTTCTTTCGGGATGCTGTAGGTATTGGAGTCCAGGTCATAGACCGGGACGTCGAACGGACATGCGAACGCGCAGGCGCCGCATCCGAAACAGTATTGTTTTTGAATGACATGTGCCATAACGGTATCCTCCCTCTCTTAACCGCCGCCGGCGGGAGACATGATCCAGACCACGTCGCCGTCTTTGACTCTCATTTTTTTGTTGGAACACTTCTTGTTGTTGACGAAGACCGCCGCGTTGTTGAAGTTGATGTTGGAGTCCGGGACTTTACTGAGATAGTTGAGGCTGGTGAACACATCGTTGACCACATTGGCCTCGGCGATGTACTCCTTGACGCCGGAGTCGACCCGGTAGACGCCAAATACTTGAACAGTCACTTTTGCCATTAGAAGATACCTCCCGGGAAGAGATTTTCGGTCCCCTTCGGCACTTTGATGCCGAGCGTTTTGAGTTTCAGCATGGTGGGAACGCCGTTGATCCAGCCGCGGTTGGCATAGAATGCGCGCAGCATGGGTTTCAGCGGGACGGCCAGGCCGGTGCCGGGGATCTGCTTCTCGTCGGTCAGACGTTTCGGCAGCGCGTCGTCGCCGGGCTTCTGGCCGAGGATGATGTTGGCGGCGCGCTCGGTATTCCAGCCGCGGTCGCCGACGACCAGGAAGTCGCCCACTTTCAGCTTCATGCCGGAGGCCTTTTCGACCGCCGCCGAATGGGGCACCAGGAACGGCGCCTGAAGCTGAAGGACCGGGTAGATGAGGTTGACGACAAACAGGATGGGTGCCAGGTAAGGCATGACCCAGTTGACGACCTTGGTGATGGGATGGTTGGGACGGTCGAACAGGAAGCTCGGGAAGACCGCGTAACTCGTGAACAGGCAGGCGCCCGCCGCGGAGATGGCTTCCATGAGGTTCTGGAAGGTGATGGCCAGCTGGCCTTTGCCGAGGGGACGGAGGCCGTTGACATCGAGGCCGAGGCCTTCCGCGAAAACCAGGTAGCCGGCGTTCAGGTGGCAGCCGCCGCGGTTGGAGACCGCGTAGCCGAGGCCCTGGCCGAAGGTGGCGCGGGGCTCATAGGCGGAGAGCTCCATGCCCTTCGCCTGGATGGCGAACTCCATGCCGCCGAACTTCTCGGCCATGCGCTTGGAGCCGTTCGCCAGTTCATCGCCCTTGCCTTCCCGGTGCGCGATGTCGCGGATCATCTGGTCCACCCCTTCGGTCGAGCCGAAGTGGAGACCGCTGTCCCACATGCCTCTTTCCGTGAGTTCCATGGCGAAGGCGACGGTGCCGGCCGTGGAGATGGTATCCATGCCCATCTCGTCGATGAGGTAGTTCCAGCGGATGATGGCGTCGAGGTCATCGTTGAGGATGTTCGGACCCATGAGGCCGAGGATCTCCAGTTCGGGGCCCTTGACGTCCTTCCCCTCGACTTCGCAGCGGCGGGTACACTGGATGACACAGGTGGTACAGCCGGAGTTGCGGAGCAGACGGGTCTCGGCGAGGGTCTCGCCGGAGACTTTGTCGAAGCCGTCGAACTGGCCGCGGGTGAAGTTCTTGGTGGCAAGGATGTTGCGGGCCTGCATGGGCGTGACAAGACCGGCCGTTCCAAGCTGAGGCACCTGGCGGCCAGTCAGAGCGTGGTTCCGCAGGGTGCGGGACCATTTGCGATTCAGTGCGCGGAAACCTTCTTCATCTTTGATTTCCGGATGTTTGAAGCCCTTGGCGGTGATCGCCTTGATCTTCTTGTCGCCGAAGACGGCACCGACGCCGCCGCGCCCGTGGGCGCGCTCGCCGGACATGACCGCGGCATAGAGGACCTTGTTCTCACCGGCGGGGCCGATGACCAGGTTGGCGCCGTGGCCTTTCGGCAGGGCCTCCTGGGTGGGCGTGACTTCGAGGCCCCACAGCTCGGAGGCGTCGTGGAAGAGGACTTCGTCCTCAGAGATTTCAATGTGGACCGGCGTCTCAGACTTGCCGGTAATGATGCAGCCGTCATAGCCGCAGCGTTTCAGCATGAGACCGAAGTCGCCGCCGCTGTTGGACGAGGTGATGAGCCCCGTCTGCGGAGAAATGGTCGAGATGTTGAAACGGGAGGTGCTGGGCGAACCCGTACCGGTCAGGGGGCCGGTGGTGATGACGATCCAGTTGTCCTCATCGAAGGCGGTCATGCCGGGGCGGACATGCTTGAGCAGGATGTCTCCCGCCATGATCTTTCCGCCGACGGTACGGCGCCGGTCATCGTCCGTCCATGGGTATTCGGAGAGGGTCCTGGTGTTCAGGTCGATCATCAGGACTTTACCCATGTAGGCACCATAATTGGTCATGTTATCATCTCCCTCATGATACTTTTTCTTTCATCATGCGTACGTGGAAAAAACTCCCGTCCACCACAGACGGGCTTTGTTTCTTAACCTAAGCTTAATCATAGCAAGGAGCGTACAAAAAAGCAATCCTGTCTTAATAAGTGTTAAGAATAACTAGACAGGATCGCTTCAAATTGTTTTATGTGTAGTACAGATGTTACCGGCCTTTGACTTCGCAGGCCTCCTCCTCTTCCATCCGCAGTGTCGTGATGGTGGGAGTCCTGCCGCAGACCGGGCAGGTCTCATCCTTTTCCGGCAGTTCCAGACGGGCGAACTCCATGTCGTCCGCGTGGACCACCAGCAGCGTGTTGGTCAGCAGGGAGCCGACGCCGGTCAGATACTTGATGACCTCGGTGGCCTGGATGCTGCCGAGGAGCCCCGGAATGACGCCGATGACACCGGCCTCCGCGCAGGTGGGCGCCACCTCTTTGGGGGGCGGGTCGCGGAAGAAACAGCGGAAACAGGCCGTTTCCGGGGGCAGGACCGTCAGAGCCTGACCGGAAAACCCGAGGATGCCGCCGTGGACAAAAGGTTTCTTCGCCATGACGCAGGCGTCGTTGATGAGGTACTTGGCCGCGAACGAGTCGACGCAGTCCACGACGATGTCGTAGGGCGCTATGACGTCCAGGATGTTCTCGGGCGTCAGGTATTCTTCGTAGGTCTCAAAGGTGACGTCGGGGTTCATGGCAGAGAGACGGCGCTTCGCGCACTCCACCTTGGGCTGCCCCACCTCGTCCGTCGTGTAGAGGACCTGCCGCTGCAGATTGGACAGAGAGACCACATCGCCGTCCGCGATGCCGATGGTGCCGACCCCGGCCGCCGCGAGATACAGGAGGACCGGACAGCCGAGTCCGCCCGCGCCGATGACGAGGACTTTCGACGCGAGGAGTTTCTTCTGTCCCTTCACGCCGACCTGTTTTAGAATGAGATGTCTCGAATAGCGTTCGAGCTGCGCGTCTGTGAGCGCCATGGGTCCGCCTCCTTTCGCTTTGCGCCTTCATTATAAACGAAAAAGTCCAGCATTTCCATGCTGGACTCCTTTTTGTGGAGGCACCACCCGGATTTGAACCGGGGCATAAAGGTTTTGCAGACCTCTGCCTTACCACTTGGCTATGGTGCCAAATAAAAAAATGGAGCGGATTACGGGGCTCGAACCCGCTACCTCCACCTTGGCAAGGTGGCGCT
>CAJGDU010000011.1 GCA_904502175.1 Clostridiaceae bacterium | reverse complement strand
GCGATGAGGAAGGAGACCACGGTGGCCAGCAGGACACCGACGATGGTCTGCCACATCTTGTCTTTCGGAGTCATCGACATGAAGGCGATGATGGAGCCGGGAGCGGCCGGGGAAACGAGACCGCACTTCATGATGCTGAACCAGAAGATGGCGACCATGTTGCCGACGATGGGAGCAATGATGACCAGCGGGTTCATGAGGACATACGGGAAGTAGATCTCATGGATACCGCCAAAGAAGTGGATGATGACGGCGCCGGGGACAGACTGTTTGGTCATCTTGTCTCTGGCGAAGGCCCAGTAGGCCAGGAGGACGCCGAGGCCGGGACCCGGGTCAGCTTCCAGCATGTACATGATGGAGCGGCCGGTCTCCAGAGCCTGTTCCGTGCCGATCGGGGTGAAGATACCGTGGTTGATGGCATTGTTCAGGAACAGGACCTTGGCGGGCTCGATAAAGATGGCAGCCAGCGGCAGCAGGCCGTGGTTGACCAGGATGTCGACGCCGGCGGACAGGACGGTCAGGATGGCCGTCATGGCGGGGCCGATGCCGTAGAAGCCGAAAATGGCCAGGATCATACCGAAAATACCGACTGAGAAGTTGTTGATGAGCATCTCGAAGCCTGCCGGCATTCTGGTTTCCATGAATTTGTCGAACTGTTTGATGCACCAGCCGGCGAGCGGTCCCATGACCATGGCGCCGAGGAGCATGGGCTGTCCTTCGGTACCGCCGACACCGGCAATGGTACCCATAACAGCGATGGCACCCATGACACGCCCGCGGTCGCCTCCGACCATGTAACCACCCTGGCCTGCGATGAGGACCGGGATGAGATAGTAGAGCATGTAGGGCTGGATGGTGGCGAGCCTCTCATTGGGAAGCCAGCCTTCTGCGATGAACAGCGCGGTAATAAAACCCCATGCAATGAACGCGCCGATGTTGGGCATGACCATTGCGGAAAGGAATTTACCGAACCTCTGGAGTCCGTTTTTCATCAGGTCTCCGTCTCCTTTCTTCTCAAAGCTGTCAAATAGCGTACGTCGGAATGTCTGAAACTTTAAAGGACGGTGATGCCGGCCTCTTCAAAAGCAGCCTTGCAGGCTTCCGGGATGTTGTCATCGGCGACCACGACATCGGCCTGGTCGAGATGACAGAACGTGAATGTGCTGCTTTTCCCGAACTTGGAAGAGTCGAGCAGCAGGATGGTCTCCCCTGCGTTGTTGACGAGGAACCGCTTGAGCGCGTTTTCCTCGGCATGACCGCAGTTGAACCCTTTGTCGTCGTAACCGGTGACCCCCATGAAGGCCTGGTCGAACCGGATCCGGGAAAGCAGTTCAATGGTCGTCTGACCGTACAGGCTCTTGCTGTTCCGGTTCAGGGTCCCCCCTGCCACATACACGTCCGCTTTGGTCAGCCGGGTGAGCTCCATGGCGCAGCTGAGGCTGCTCGTGAAGATCATCATGGGCTGGTCCGGCAGTGACCGCGCCAGCAGCGTGGTGGTGGAACCGGAGTCCAGGAAGATGGTGGTGCCGGGTTTGATGAGGGTGAGCGCTTTCTTGACGATCTGCTCTTTCTCGGCAACATTCCGGACTTCGCGAAGTCCGAGAAGGTCATCGTTGCCAAGGACCGTGCCGACCGCTTTCGCGCCGCCGTGCACCCGGATGATCTTCTTCTCGTTGTCAAGGGCCTTGAGGTCTGTCCGGAGGGTCATGTCCGACACTTCGGGAAAGGCCTTCTGCAGGTCTTTGAACGTGATGGAAGACCGGTCGTTGACGAACTGTACGATCCTGCTTCGTCTTTGTTCCATAGATTCCATATATTTCTTCCTCTCTGTACCCGGAGAACGCCGTCCCCTTCGACAGAGAGGGGCTTTCCGGGTTAGTCGTTCACAAAGTTTGCGAGAACATATTTCTCGGCTTCCACATTCCACAGGCCGTTGTGGGCGTCGACGAGGTCCGCGAGGTCCGCGTACCGTTTGTCATCGAGTTCTTCCGCCCGGGCTCTGAGTTCTGTGAGCGCGGTCAGCGGCATGTCGGTGTGGGTGTAGATGAGCTTTTTGCCGCCGGGAATGGACGGCAGGTTCAGTGTCGTCTCAGGGACACAGCTGAGGCCGCCGATGTGTGTGACCATGACGCCGGGGTAGATGCGGCCTTCTTCGGTCAGCTTCAGGGACTCGAGCATGTCGGCGGTGTTGCCGCCGGTGGTGCCCATGATGTGGGTGGCATTGTAGTGGATGTCATACATGTTCGTGAGGCCCTTGAGCTTCGTGTCGGTGGGGCCCGCGAAGAAGTTCAGGCATCCGTCTCTGCCGAGGATGTCCACCGCCTGCTCATAGACGGCGGGGATGGGCGCGTAGCAGAGGACGTCGTCATAGCCGGTGCCGCCGGAGATCTCTCTGAGCTCCGCGGCGGGGTCGGCCATGTCTTTCGTGTTGACGAACCGAACATCGATGCCCCGCTTGGCATATTCTTCCGGCGGGAACAGTTCCGCCGCGCGGTCGAGACGGCCCTGGTCGATGTCGGTGACCACCAGCATGCCGGGCGTCTTGTCGCGGTTGAGGATGTAGGTCACAGCGCCGAGACCCATGGGGCCGCCGCCCGCGACGATGGCGAGTTTGCCGCCTTCCTTGATGCCCATGATGTGGTTGTAGTCCCCCATCTTGGTGTGGTACATGGCGTTGACGGCGCCGATGGAGCAGGAGAGCGGTTCCGCCAGAGCGGCATCGTAGTAAGCTTCTCCGTTGTACTCCAGGAAGCAGTTGCACTCGAAGACTTCCATGGGCATGATGCAGTAAGTGGCATCGCCGCCGCAGAACTCATAGGAATACCCGGGGCTGTCCATGCTGCCCTTGTAGTTCAGCGCCGGCTGATGGGTGAACTTCATGCCGGGTTTGTACTTATCCTGATACTTCGCGCCGACTTCGACGATGTCCCCCGCCAGCTCATGGCCGAGGATGGCCGGATGGTCGGCCACGTCCGCGTGCACTCTCTTGTGCTCCACACCCAGCTTTGCCATCTTGTAGGTGGACATGCAGATGCTGTCGCAGACGATCTTGACCAGGATCTCATCGTCTTTGATGGGCGGAAGCTCGAACTCATCGATGCGGACATCGTTTGCCGCGTGAAGACGTGCTGCCTTTGCTTTCATAATACACTCTCCTCTGTTATTTTAAAAATCTGCGGGGCGATCCACCCCTTCTGAAATGGCGTGAAATTGTTGAAACAAAAGTCTATTCCCTTGATTCGCTTTCATTTTAACAGTTTCTTCCCCGGTTTTCAACTGTTATTTCAACAAAATTTTGACTTTTTAGTTGTGCATTATGACAGTTTTCTTCGTTTTTCAAGTTATTATTGCCCTTCAACTGTTGTTTCAACAACAAAAAGCACCCTCCCGGAGGAGGGTGCTTTGTCGTATCTGCTTTATTCGACGGTGACAGACTTCGCGAGATTTCTCGGTTTGTCGACGTCCAGGCCGCGGGCCAGGGAGATATAGTATCCGAGGAGCTGCAGCGGGACGACCGCGAGGGACGTGCTGAAGTGCTCGTCGACCTTCGGGACGAAGACGGTGAAGCGGGCCACGTCTTCCAGGCTGTAGTTGTCTTCGGTGGTCAGACCCATGAGGTACGCGCCGCGGCTGGCGGTCTCTACCATGTTGGAGACGGTCTTCTCGAAGACTTCGCTCTGCGTACAGACCCCAATGACCAGGGTCCCCTCTTCCACGAGGGAGATGGTGCCGTGCTTCAGTTCGCCGGCGGCATACGCCTCGGAATGGATGTAGGAGATCTCCTTGCATTTGAGGGAGCCCTCCATACAGGTGGCGTAGTCGATGCCGCGGCCGATGAAGAAAATGTCGTGGGCGTTGGCGAATTTCGACGCGAACCACTGGATGCGGTTCTTGTCCTCCAGGATGGTCGCGATCTTTTCGGGAATGCTCTTGACCTCTTCCACGAGCCGGTATGCCTCTTCGTCGGTCAGCAGACCGCGGACCCGGCCGAACTCGATGGCCAGAAGGTCGTTGGCGACGAGCTGGGTGGAGTATGCCTTGGTGGTGGCGACTGCGATCTCGGGGCCGGCCAGCGTATAGAACACGTGGTCCGCCTCTCTGGCAATGGAGCTGCCCACGACGTTGACGATGGCCAGGGTCTTGATGCCGCTGGCTTTCATTTTCCGCAGGGCCTCCAGGCTGTCCGCCGTCTCACCGGACTGGCTGATGATGATGGCCAGCGCGTCCTGCAGGAGCGGCATGCTCCGGTAACGGAACTCAGAGGCCAGCTCGACGCGGACCGGGATGCCGGCGAGGTCTTCCAGCACGTACTGGGAGGAGACACCGACGTGGTACGCGGAACCGCAGGCCACGATATAGATCTGGGAAATTTTTTTGATCTCTTCTTCGGAGAGGCCGACGCCGGACAGGTCGATTCTGTTCCCGTCCTTCACGACAGAATGGATGGTGTCCTCGACCGCCTTCGGCTGTTCATGGATCTCCTTGAGCATGAAATGCTCATAGCCGCCCTTTTCGGCTGCTTCCGCGTCCCATTTGATCTCTACCAGTTCCTTCTCGATGCGGTCGCCGTCGATGTTGAAGAACTCGACGCCGCCTTTTTTGAGATGGGCCATTTCCATATTATCAATGTAATAGACATGGCGGGTATAGTTCAGGATGGCGGGGACGTCCGATGCCACAAAGGCGTCTTCCCCGGTCATGCCGATGATCATGGGGCTGCCGTTACGGGCACAGAAAATCTCTCCGGGGTAGTCCGCGAACATGAGACAGAGCGCGTAGGAACCGCGGACTCTCAGGATGGCGCGGGCAATGGCCTCGATGGGGGTCTCCTGATATTTTTTGTAATAGTAATCGACCAGCTTGATGATGCACTCGGTATCGGTCTGGGAGTAGAACTCATAGCCTTTCTTTTTCAGTTTGGCGCGGATCTCCTCATAGTTTTCGATGATGCCGTTGTGCACGCCGACCACCGCGTTGTCATCCGAGTGGTGCGGATGGGCATTGGTCTCCGAGGGCGCGCCGTGGGTGGCCCAGCGGGTGTGGCCGATGCCGCAGGTCCCGATGACGTTGTCCTCGGAGCCGATCTTTTTCTTCAGGTCCGCGATGCGGCCTTTTTCCTTGACGATGACAGGCTCTGCTTCCCCGTCGCGCACCGCGATGCCGGCGGAGTCATAGCCTCTGTATTCCAGTTTGGAAAGACCGTCCAGCAGGACAGGCGCCGCCTGGCCCGCTCCGGTATAACCGACGATACCACACATATGCAGATCCTCCTGTGTGTCTTTTGATACCACAAGGGTTTTAATTACTATAACAAAAAGGGCGACTGAATTCAATCGCCCCTTACTATTACAGAAGTTTCATGCTGCGGTCTTCGCCGATGCCGACGTCGTCGATCTCATACTTCGTGCCGTCCTCACCGATGATGAAGCCCTTGAGGTCGCCAAAGGTGATGGAGTAGTCGGAGCAGGCCACGCCGAGGTTGAACTTGACGAGGTTGCGGTCATGGACCTGATAGTCGAGGTCGATGGTGCCGTAGTCGTCATAGATACGCCAGTGGTCGTAGTCATAGTGCTTGAAGTAGACCGGCGGCAGGCGGTCGTTTTTGTCGCCGAGCCACAGGATGTTTTCATTGTAGTCGTCCTGATCGATGGACTGGTTGCGGGTCAGGTTGAAGCCGAACTTCACCGGCTGGCCCTTCACGGTGCAGTAGCCCATGTTCGTGACCCAGTCGTAGTGGGCCTTTCTCGGGTAGTAGCCCCGATGGTCGTCGATGATGGCCATGGTGGCGTCGTTCGCCTTGTACTCTTTCCCGTTGAAGATGACAGAGCCCTCGACCGTGAAGATGTCCTTCTGCGAATAGAGACTGATGTTGCCGCCGAAGGGCATGGAACCGACCGCGGGATCGGACCAGCGCGTCAGATGCAGGTCGTAGGAGACCTCGTTCTTCCGCGTCTTCCCCGCGCCGTAGACCCGGGCTTTCCCCTGGTTCTGCCAGTTCTCGAACGTCATGCTGTTGCGCTTGCTTTTGGCAAAGGTCTCACTGCCGTCGAACAGGTTTTCGGACATGGCGGTTTTGAACGCCGGGACCGGAGACATGAACGCGGTCATCTCTTTGGTGGTCTTGTCATAGACCAGGGTCAGGGCGACGGTGACAGCGCCCCCGAGCACGGACATGGCCGTCAGGAACGAGATGTCTTCAAAGTTGACCTCCAGGGCCTCCCAGAGGGTGACCTTGACGCCGTTGAGGAACTTCGGGACCCCGACCTTCTTCGCATCCAGTAAATTGATGATGGGGAACTCTTTGTCAAAGGTCCCTACGGCGACCCGCCCCTTTTTGTCCACCAGACTCTCCGGCGTCGGGACGGGATAGCGGAGTTTGGACAGCGGGACCCCGTTCTTCGCCTTTTTCAGTTTCGGGTCGTAGTCCAGCTTTGCCGCTTTCAGGGCCTTGGCCTGCGCCTTCGCGGCGGCCTTCTTCTGCTTTTTCTTCTTTGGCTGCACGTCCTGCAGCTGCCATTTGGGTTTACGCGCCATATCGTTTCCTTTCATTTCATACAATGGATTCGTTCATAGAACCCTCACAATTGTTCGAACAATTCTCCCTGCCCCTATTGTAACGGGAAGTGACGTGTTTGGCAACCCCGTGAAACTTGAGTTTTCTCCGGTTCCCTGATAAACTTAAAACCTGTGAATATGTGAAAGAAGGAGAGTTATCATGGGAAACAGCTCACGTGAACAGTTCGGCTCCCGGCTGGGTTATATCCTGGTCTCTGCCGGCTGTGCCATCGGCATCGGCAACGTCTGGAAATTCCCGTACATCTGCGGGCAGTACGGCGGCGCCATCTTCATGCTCATCTATCTCGTCTTCCTGGTCATTCTCGGCATCCCCGTCATGACCGCGGAGTTCGCCATCGGCCGTGCTTCCAGGCGGAGCGCCGCCCTCGCCTATGACGTCCTGGAACCGAAGCACACCAAATGGCACTGGCTGCGCTGGCTGTCCGTCGTCGGCTGCTATCTGCTGATGATGTATTACACCACCGTTGCCGGCTGGATGATGAATTACGGCTTCAAGGAGATCGACGGCGCCTTTGTCGGCAAGACCCCGGAAGAGGTCACCGGCGGGTTCGGCGCCATGCTGGGCGACCCCATCCAGATGACCTTCTGGACCGTGCTGGTCTGTCTGCTCGGCTTCCTCGTCTGTTTCTTCGGCATCCGGAAGGGTGTGGAACGGGTCACGAAATATCTCATGATCCTGCTGCTCATCCTCATGGTCATCCTGGCGGTCCACTCGGTCTCGCTGGAAGGCGCCAACGAAGGGGTCCGCTATTACCTGGTCCCGAGCCTCGAAAACATCGAGGACCACGGCATCGGCGAAGTCGTCTTCAACGCCATGAGCCATGCCTTCTTCACCCTGTCCATCGGTATCGGTTCCATGCTCATCTTCGGCTCCTACATCGGAAAAGAGCGGAGCCTGCTCGGAGAGTCCATGGTCATCACCGCACTCGACACATTTGTCGCGCTGACCGCCGGCTTCATCATCATCCCCTCCTGCTTCGCCTACGGCGTGGAAGTGGGTGCCGGCCCGAGTCTCATTTTCATCACCATCCCGAACCTGTTCACCCAGATGGCCGGCGGCCGCTGGTGGGGCACCATTTTCTTCATCTTCCTGACCTTTGCCGCCATGTCCACCGTTGTCGCGGTGTTCGAGAACATCATCGCGTTCTTCATGGACCGGTTCGACTGGGACCGCAAAAAGAGCACGCTCATCAGCGGTGTTCTGGTCACCGTGCTCAGCCTGCCCTGCGTCTTCGGTTACAACATCTGGTCCCGCATCCAGATGCTCGGCGAGGGCTCCACGGTCCTCGACTTCGAAGACTTCATCGTCTCGAACAATCTGCTGCCGCTGGGCTCCCTCGCGTTCATCCTCTTCTGCACGCATAAGAACGGCTGGGGCTTCGAGAACTTCCTCGCGGAAGTCAATGCCGGCAAGGGCCTGAAGCTGCCCGACAACGTCTTCATGAAGTTCTATCTCACCTGGCTTTTGCCCCTCGTCATCATCGCGGTGTACCTGAAGGGCTACTGGGATATGTTCAAACCGGAAGTCGGCTACGACGCCCGCTTCTTCGGCTGGATGGCCTTCGCCCTCCTCTTCCTCGCGGCCATCATCACCATCTCGCTCCTCGGCGGAAAGAAACGAAGAGAACAATAAAAACAGCCTCCGGCATTCGCCGGAGGCTTTTCTTTATTCAGTCGAGGTTGCGGAACTTCGTCAGGAGGTCCTTGTAATAGGTGAACATGTCTTCCGTGGTCTCTTTCAGACCGTTCCAGGAGACGTGGTCCTTTTTCTCGATGGGCATGTTGTACCAGTGACCGGGCGTCACCTGCATGCCGGGCTGCCATTCGGTGGCTTCCTCGGTCAGCGGCGCGCCGGTGGCGATAGTGTTGACATATCCGTCGGTGGGCAGCCAGGCTTTGTTGATGCCATGGCGACGCATCTTCGGTGTGATGATATGGCTCGTGATAAAGCCCGCGTCCTTACAGAACAGGGACATTTCCTTGTCCGGGGTCTGAAGGCCGAAGAGGCCCTTATGGGACCGGCAGGCGCGATGGGCAAAGTAGTAGGTGCCTTCGTGCGCGTGGAGGTCTTTGTTGATCTCTTCCATGACATAGATGCCGAGTTCGAAGGCGCTGTTGTCGAACCGATTCTGGGCAAAGTTGTACATCTTCAGCCACTCATAGGTGGGCAGACGGAACCGGCGGACTTTCACCTTTTCCGGGTTCTTCATGACGCCCCACTGCTCCATATGCGGGTCATAGTACTTGCCGACCCAGCTGTTGCCGAGCAGGGTGACGAAGTAGAGCACATAGTAGCACATCAGCTTGTTGACGAGGATGCCGTGCCAGGCCGCATAGGTGGTGCCGTTATTGACACCGGACAGCGTGGTCACCGTATGGATGAGGTTGCCTTTTCCGCCCTTGAACAGGCCGGACAGTTCGTTCTCCGGCGTGCCGTTGCGCTCCTCTTCCGAGCCGTAGGCCATCAGATAGTCGAACATGCGGACGGTGGGGCCGCCGAAGCTGTGGCCCACCAGATTGATCTTCTCGTGGTCGCCGGGAGTCCCCAGGTCTTTGAGGATACCGGGATAGGTACGGCCATAGCGTTCGTGGCCATACTTCTCACTGTGGACTTTTCCGTAGTCGACAGTTCCGCCGTAAAGTCTTGCGTAAAGCTCGCAGCAGCGGTCCCAGAGACTGTTGAAGGGGCCGACCGCCGGCGTATAAACTTCAAAGCCTTCTTTTCTCAGGTAGTCCTGCAGGCCGTGTTTCAGTCCGAAATAATCGATGCCGAGCTTGCTGGTCATCCCGTCTTCCTCGCCCCAGCCGATAAAGCCGTGGACGAATATGGTCGGATACTTGTTCATTTCAATAAACCTCCTCGGTTGTCCGAATAACAGTTTCGATTATAACACTTTGCCGCCTTCCGAGGAAGACGGCAAATGTTTACATATTATAAACTTATTATTTGGTCTTGACGCCGGAGAAGTCGAAGACTTTCAGGCGGCGGAGCAGGACACCGATGTCGGTCTTATCCACTGCGGGAAGGATGACCTTGTCGAGCAGGAGCTTCTGACCCATGGCCACCGGCTTCTCGAGGAAGGACGGGACTTCGAACATCTTGGTGTCGTTCAGCGGTTTGCCGTCACGCATGTCGACGAATGCCTTCAGCACCCAGCGGATGTCGTAGATGGAGCCGTAGACTTCGGGGATGGCGCGGTTGACTTTCGCGAACTTGTAAACAGCCATCATTGCGGTACGGATGGACTTCTCCGTGGTGAAGGAGCAGTCGCGGTCGACATGGACATGGTTGCCGAGGAACGCGAAGTTGGTCACGCCTTCCGGAACGACTTCCGGATAAGTGCCCTTGCTTCTGGAGACGAAGTAAGTGGTGACGCGGGGCATCATGCAGGGGATGCAGTTACAGCCCTTCGCGGCCAGCTCATCGATCTTGTCGAGCGGACAGCCGATGTGATACAGCCACTCCTTGGCGATCTCTTCACCGGTGCAGTCACGCATACGTTTTTTGACGTAGTTACCGATGTTGGAAGTGTAGAGGCCGTAGATCCAGACGATGGTGTTCTTCTCGGGATCCTGGTCAAGGAAGTGCTTCTGACGGTTGATGGTCCAGGACATGACCCAGCCGGAGTCCTTGATGGTGACGATGCCGCCGGTGACGACTTTGCCGTCTCTCGGATCACGGCCGGTGACGTTTTTGATGTACTTCAGGATCTCGTTGTCCATGGTGGTCAGCGTAGCGGACTCCCACTGGGTGATCTCGGGATCGGCGAGAAGCTCATCGGGGTTACCGAAGGACGGATCCTGTTTGGCGATGTTCTGCCAGGTCTTCCAGGAGCCATAGACACGGGTGTCGAATTCCGGAGCGGTGTGATGGTCGCCCAGTTTCAGGTTGGCCGTGTTGGAACCGTTGGTGAAGAAGACGAAGGTGTTCTCGTCGATGTCGACGGTCTTTTCCTTGCCCTCGATGGTGACTTCCACTTTCGTGGCCGTCTTTTTGCCGCCCTGCTTAGTGAAGAGGACGTTGGTGACCATGGCATGGTAAACAAAGTTGACGCCGCGTTCCTTCAGCCAGTTCTCCATGGGAAGGATGATGGAGTCGTAGTTGTTATACTTGCAGAAACGGAGCGAGGACAGGTCGGTGAAGCCTTCCAGGTGATGGATGAAGCGCTGCAGGTACAGCTTGACTTCCAGGGCGCTGTGCTCGTTCTTGAAGGCGAACATGGTCTTGAAATAGTACCAGAAGTTGGAGTTGAAGGTCTCTTCCGTGAAGAACTGGTCGATGGACTTGCCATAGAGGTCTTCATTCTTGGAAAGCATGACTTTCAGGACTTCCATCTGGGCCTTGTCGGACATGTTGAACTTTTTGTCCGGCGCGGCGTTCTGACCGCGGTTATAAGACACACGGCAGTTGGAGAAGTTCGGGTCTCTTTCGTTGAGACGCTTATACATATCAAGAATAGAAACGTTCTTGTCATCGCAGGACGGGATATCTTTGAAGAGGTCCCACATGCACTCGAAATGGTCATCCATTTCGCGACCGCCGGAAATGACATAGCCTTTTCCGGGGATGAACATACCGTCGCAGGAACCGCCGGAGACGGAACGGGCTTCATAAACGGTGATGTTCTTGCCGGGCATTTTGGCGTCGCGGACCAGGTAGCAGGCCGCGGCCAGACCGGCGATACCGGAGCCGATGACGATAGCGTGTTTGTTTTCGATGTCTTCGGCCGGAACGGTGGTGCAGCCGGACTCATAGTTGCCGTTGCTGAGATAGTAGCCCTGCTTTTCGATGTCATGCCAGTTGAAAATCTGGTTTTTGCGTTCCAGGCCGTTGTAAGTACCTTTGAGATCCATTGATTACCTCCATAATTCTTTCAAATCATTTTATTTGGCAGTTTACTGTGCCAGTTCCACGAGTCCTTCCCGGTAGAGGATCTCGATTTCTCCCCTGCCGAGTCTGACAAGGCCGAACTCCTCCAGCTTCTTGAGTTCCCGGCTGATGACGACCCGGGTGGTCCCGAGTTCGTTGGCCAGTTCCTCATGGGTCAGACGGACGGTCCCCTTAAGTGCGCTTTTCTCCAGAAGGGTCCGGGCCAGATTGCCGCGGACGGTGACGAAAGCCGCATAGGAAACGCTGTCGGCCAGCATTCTGAGAAGCAACTCTTCGACGTTCAGCACAAATTCCATTGCCTCCGGACAGTGCGCCATGACGGTCGTCATGATGCTTTTCGGAAGGAACGCGTATTCGCAGTCCTCCGAAGTTTCATACCGCAGCTGTCCTTTTCGAAAATGGGTCGCGTCGCCGGGGTGGACGAGAAAGATGTCCGAAGGGTTCATAGTCACCAGTGTGATCTCCCGCCCTTCGTTGGAAGAGAGAAAGATGCGGATGTGACCTTTGAGGAGGAAGATGAGTCCTCCCTGCATGGACCTCATACTGCTGAAAAAACCGCTGCCGGGCTTTGTGCCGGTCTGCAGGTTTTCGGAGATGAGTTTCCGGTCCCGCTCCGTCAGAGCGTCCCAAAACGGGATGAATTTGTCTGGAGTCATAGAGTGGCCTCCTTTGGCTCGTGAACAAGACGTGAACATTTTATAGCCAAAGTGTTCACGCGTCAGTTACAAAAGTTACATAAAAAGAAAAGAATTTTCGGAAATCTTAGCAGATGCTCAAAATTGTACAAAAAGGGAAAGGACACCTCCGGCGAAGTGCCCCTTCCCATTTTTTTCTGACAGGGACAGGCTTTTTACAGCAGTCCGTTTTTGGACAGGAATGTCTTCGTTGCGTTCCAGGTCCGATCTGCCTGGTTCTGCAGGAAGCAGTGTCCGCCGCTCAGGAACAGGTGTTTGTCCGCATTGCCCGGCATCTGTTTCCACATCTTGTAAGCAACGTTCGGCATGACGAACAGGTCTCTGCCGCCCAGGATGAGCTGGACGGGGACGGTGAGACCGCCGAGCGTGCTGATGTCGGGACGGGAGCAGACCGCAGTCATGTAGGCCATGCCCCGGCCCATGTCTTTGACCTGGAGCGCATCGCGATAGACCCCCGCCTCCATCTGTTTCGTGTACTTCCAGTCGAAGGTCATGAGAAGGCCGACGGCTTTCCAGATGAAGTCATACGGCGTGAGGAACGGCAGGATGAAGTCGAGCAGCGGTCCCACCGGTGCCTTCAGCATGAAGTCGCGGACAGAACCGGGGATGTTGGCCATCATGAGAGGTGCGTACAGCACCAGCGCGTCGATCTCTTTCTCCGCGGCGCCGACTTCCGCGAGCGCCAGCTGCATGGCGACAGAGCCGCCCATGGAGTGACCGAAGAGGATCCATCCTTTCCCGTCTTCATCGAAGTCTTTCATCATCTGACGGAGCATGTCGGTCTGGGGCACATAGCGGATGCCCTTCTTCTCCCGCGTGGAAAACCCGAAGTCCGGCAGGTCCACCCGCAGGCAGGAGATGCCCGCCGCAGTCAGCCGTTCGACCATCTCGTCGTAGAACCGGGTATTGCAGGCGAAGCCGTGGATGAGGAAGGCCTTGGCCACCGGAGTCACCGTTTTGGCCGGGTCTACCCGGTAATGGAGTTTGTAGTCTCCGTACGTGTAATACTCACTGTTCGGGAACGGGTTCCCGCTGACCGTCTCAAAGGGAAACGGAACTGCTTTTTTCATGATTGTTTTCTCTCCTTTTTCAAAGCTTGGTAAATCTCCGCTTATTATTATACCTGACACGGCTTTGGTAAAAAAGTCCTTTTCTTAAAGGCATCTTTTACAGAAGGAGGTTGACAATCGTCAAAAGACGTTATAACATTATATTGTATAGATATGTCTGTCAGCTATACCATATTTGGAGGTTTGGGCTATGAGTACTTCCCGCAAGACACTTGGCGTCATTTCTCTGTGCATCGCGTTCCTCGCGTGTCTCGTTCTCGCGTGGCACGTTCTCGGCAATGCCGAAGATGAACAGATGGCAGCAGCCGCTGCTGCAGAAACCAGCCAGTCCGCCGCAGCGGAAGAGGCAGACATTGCCTGGCCCTTCGAGTTTTTCCTGAACTGAACACGCACAGAAGAAAAGACCCCGGTCCGAAAAGGATCGGGGTCTCATTTTCGTTTACGGTCTCCACTGGAACCGCTCCATATCGACGTGCGTCTCATCGACAAAAGCGATGCCGTCCGCTTTCAGGAGGGCGATCTGTTCATTCCCGCCGCCGAACGCAAAGGCATCCGAGACGCGGCCGTCCTTTGTGACGACGCGATAGCACGGGATGCCCTCCGGGTCGGGGTTCACGTGGAGGGCATAGCCGACCACGCGGGACCAGCGGGGGTTGCCGGCCAGAGCGGCGACCTGCCCGTAGGAGGCCACACAGCCGCGGGGAATCTGTCTGACGACATCGTAGATGAGGTCGAACGTGGAAGGATTCTTGTTATTCACCGAAGACCTCCGGAAACAGAACTTCCTCCACAAGGGCCGCCGCATCGGTGATGCACAGCGGGCAGGGGCGCAGGACCTCCCCCGTCTCGATGCCCTTGAGGTCTTTGCAGATGGTGGCGCCGGCGGTCTCCTGAAAACGCCGGACCAGTTCTTTGGAAAGCTGATAGGTCTGGGCCTTGGTGACCGGGTTCTGCAGATCGCCCCCGGAATTCTTCAGACCGGCGAGGACACAGGCTCCGCTGAGGGCGCCGCAGGTCCCCTCCATGCCTCCCATGCCGAGGCCGAGGCCCTCCGTCGCGCGGAACACGGTCTCCTCGTCGCAGCCGACGAGGTCGGCATAGGCACACGCCACAGACTGGGCGCAGTTGAACCCGGCGTCGTGGTATCGGATGCATTCGTTCACTCTGTTGTTCATGATAACCTCCAAAAAAGCGGTTCGTTCAATAAGCGGACAGGGCGTCTTCCAGGATGATGCACAGGGCGGCCCGGTAGGCGATCTGCATGTTCACGTCCTCCCTGGCGGCCCGTCTTGCCACCAGGATGGCGGCGTGCATGAGCCGGCGTTTGCGCGAGACGGCCAGAAGGCCGTGATAGTGTTTCTGAACAGACAGGGCCAGGTCCGCCTCCCGCAGCCGTTCCACCAGACGGGAGCTGTCGTATTTGCTGAAGCTCAGGGCGCCGAGAAGGCCCATGGAGTGGTTCCCGCCGAGCTTCATGCCGGCCGTGTGGAGCCGGGACATGACTTTCTGGATGTGCCGCAGGTTCTGGGCGTTGTCCCCGCCGGAGAGCGAGAGCGTCAGACTGACGGCCCTGGCGGAGGAGCGCAGCGGGAACAGCGGTTTCAGTTTGTCGGTGAGGTCCGCCGCCTCGAAGACGGCCAGTTCCGGACTCTTCTCCGTCATGGCGAGCAGCGCTGCCAGGAACCCCTCTTCCTCGCTTTCCAGATAGGATCGTTTCTCCAGCAGCTCATAGACTCTGGCAGCCCGGTCGATAAAGCGGTCCCACTCCTCCTCGGGCAGGTAGTCGATGAGGGCGAGGACCGTCATGGCGAGGAAGGAACTGCGGGGCAGCTTTTCGGTCAGCCTCCGGTACAGGGCGGGTGCCCTCAGGGTCAGTTCCGCCGGATGGTCCGAGGCCGCCAGCATGCAGCCGATGGGGACGACCGCGGGACCTTTGAAGTCGCCGGTGAAGTCGTCATCCACGCGGATGTGAGTGCGGAGCCCTTTGAGTTCCTCCACGGTGATAGGACGTTCCCGGTCGAGCAGGATGGCGGCGCAGACCGGGTAGAGCATGCCCTCTTCTCTGCCGAAAGCATTCAGAAGCGCGTCCTGGTTCTGCACAAAGTATTCTGCGGTCGCGCCGAACCGGTCGGTCATCTCCGCTCACCTCCTCTTTGTTCCCTATTTCTTTCCCAACTATAGCACGCAAAAATAAGGAATTCAATTGAAAAAGACCCTCTCTTTCCTTATAATAGGAAAAGATATCGATGTTTTTAACACTTTAAAGGAGTAAATCATCCATGACTTCTGTACGCACTGTCGGCATCGTCGGCCTCGGTCTCATCGGAGGCTCCATGGCAAAAGCCGTCAAAAAGCACACCATCGCAACGGTCCTCGGACACGACCTCGACGAGACCGCCATGGCCCTTGCCCTGGAGGACGGCGCCATCGACGCCCCGCTCACCAGAGACAATCTCGCTTCGTGCGACCTTCTGCTGATCGCCGTCGCGCCCCTGTCGCTGGTGGAGTGGGTCAGAGACCATGCCGACCTCATCCCGAAGACTGCCATCCTGGTGGACCTCTGCGGTGTGAAGCGATATATCCGCGACAACCTCTCGCCCATCGCCCGGGAAAAAGGGTTCCTGTATGTCGGCGGCCACCCCATGGCGGGCAAGGAAGTCTCGGGCTTCTCGAACGCCAACATGGACCTGTACCGGGACGCCTCCATGATCCTCTGTCCCGACGAGACCGCGGACGAAGAATCCATCAACGTGCTGCGGGCCTTTTTCCTCGCCCTCGGCTTCGGGGAGATCGTCTTCTCCACCCCCGAGGAGCACGACCGCATCATTGCGTACACCTCTCAGCTGGCCCACGCCGCGTCCTCGGCGTACATCAAGTCCCCCACCTCCCGCCAGCGCATGGGCTTCACCGCGGGTTCCTACAAAGACATGACCCGTGTCGCCCGGCTGGACCCCGAGATGTGGACCCAGCTGTTCCTCGCGAACCGCGACCACATGATCGATGAGCTGCAGGAGCTGGTGGACAACCTTTCCGGCTATCTGGACGCGCTGAAGGCGGACGACCCTGCACAGCTGAAGAAGCTGCTCGAGGAGGGCCGCGACCTCAAGATCACCGAACCCATCGAAAACTGCTGACACACAGAAAGCGAGCGCTTTATGAGCACGAAAACCATCCATGTCACCTGCTCGAGGGACTATGACGTCCTCATCGGCAGCGGTCTTTTGCAGAAAGCGGGGAGCCTCATCCGGGAGGTCCACGCGCCCTGTAAGGTCGCCCTCATCTCCGACAGCAACGTGGCGCCTCTCTACGGCAGGACCGTGGGCGATGCGCTTCAGGCGGCCGGTTTCGAGCCCGTGACCTTTGTCTTTCCGGCCGGCGAGGCCTCCAAGACCCTCGCCACGTACGGAGACATCCTGGACTTCTGCGCGAAGGAGCGTCTGACCCGCACCGACCTCATCGTCGCCCTCGGCGGCGGGGTCACCGGCGACATGGCGGGCTTTGCCGCGGCCTCTTATCTCAGAGGCGTCGAATATGTCCAGATGCCCACCACCCTGCTCTCCGCCGTGGACTCCTCGGTCGGCGGCAAGACCGCGGTGGACCTCCCCGCCGGCAAGAACCTCGCGGGCGCGTTCAAACAGCCCCTGCGGGTCCTCTGCGACATCGACACGTTCGACACCCTGCCGGAAGAGGTCTTCCGGGACGGCTGCGCCGAATGCATCAAGTACGGCGTCCTCTGCAGTCCCCGGCTTTTAGACATCTTTGCCGAAGGCTCCGCGAGAGAACACATCGCCGAAGTGGTGGCGGAGAGCGTGCGCATCAAAGCGGAGTATGTGGCCGGCGACGAGTTCGACACCGGCATCCGTCGCTATCTGAACCTCGGCCACACCATCGGCCACGCCATTGAGCGGACCGCAAACTTCGGTCTCCTGCACGGCCACTGTGTAGCCATCGGCATGGTCGCCATCAGCCGCGCCGGAGAGGCCCTCGGCATCACAAAGCCCGGCACCGCCGACCGTCTCATCGCCATCTGCGAAACCAACGGCCTGCCCGTCTCCTGCAGCTATTCGACCGAAGAACTGCTGGACGGCGCCCTGGCCGATAAAAAACGAACGGGCGACACCATCGCCCTCATCATCCCGAAACGTCTCGGGGAATGTGTGACCCACACGGTGCCCGTTTCCGAACTCGGCACCATCCTCGACCTCGGAAAGGAGACGTCCCGTTGAACGTCCGTATCCGCCCTTCTTCCCTGTCCGGCACCGCCTCGGCCATCGCCTCCAAAAGCGATGTGCACCGGCTCCTGTTCTGCGGAGTCCAGGCGGACGACCCGGTCACAATCAAATGGCACGACGCGTCCCCGCTGTCAGACGATATTCTGGCAACGGTCGGGGTCCTGCGCGCCATGGGTGCGGACATCGAAGAACGACCCGGACAGTTCGACCTGTCTCCCATCCGTCTCGTCCCCGAGGCTCCGGTCTTCGACTGCAGAGAGAGCGGCTCCACGCTGCGGTTTCTGCTCCCTCTGGCGGCGGCCCGCTGTGAGCGTCCCGCCTTCACCGGCAGCGGACGCCTGCCCGAGCGCCCGGTCCGGGAACT
>CAJGDU010000010.1 GCA_904502175.1 Clostridiaceae bacterium | reverse complement strand
TGCCGAAAATACTTGGGGGGCAGCCCCCTGGGAAGATAGGGCGACGCCGACTTTTCTCTTTGCCTCAATAGCTCAGTCGGTAGAGCACGCGGCTGTTAACCGCGGTGTCACAGGTTCGAGCCCTGTTTGGGGCGCCAAAAAGAAGAGCGTAGCTGTAAGCTACGCTCTTTTTTATATTTCGTATTTCGGATTGGTCAGCACCTGAACGATCAGGCTGCGCGTTTCGTCCAGCTGCGCGGCATAATAGTCCGGAATGGTTTTCCGGTATTGGAAGCCCAGTTTCCTCTGGACGCCGGCGGAGCGCTCGTTTCCCTCGAAGTATCCGCAGAAGATACGGCTGAGCCCCAAATCTTCGAACCCGTGGCGGATGAGTTCGGTGGCCGCTTCGGTCATGATGCCCCGGTTCCAGTAGGGGACCCCGACCCAGAACCCGAGCTCCGCTTCGTTTTCCGTCAGTGTCAGATTGCTCTGTTTCCCCTGCATGAGACCGACAGAGCCGATGACTCTTCCGGTTTCTTTCCAGACGATGGCATAGGTTTCCGGAAAGGAAAGCACATCGCGGATGATCTGACGGCTCTCTTCCTGACTTTTATGCGGCTGCCATCCCGCCGCGGGGCCGACCCGGTCGTCAGAGGCGAACACGAACAGGTCGGCCGCGTCCGACTCGTTCCAGAGGCGTAGGATGAGTCTTTCTGTCTCCAGCATGGCTTTTTTCTCCTTGTGGTTTGTTAAGGGAATCCTTTATGTCTATTATACAGAAAGGGGAACGACTGTAAACCACTGCACGTCTCTCGGCATATTGAATGAAAACATAACTTGACGAACTACTTTTTTATCTATTACACTGAAAGTGTTAGATATTATTCGAGTATTTAATAGATAAGAAAGGAGAATGAAATCTATGCCAGCTGACTACAAGCCGTTCGACAAACAGGAATGGCTTCGTCTCGAAAAGAAAGCGAACGACCTGCGGCATCTGACGGTCAAGACCGTCTCCTGGGGTGGTTCCGGTCATATCGGCGGCGGCATGTCCGCGCTCGATGCTCTGACCATCCTGTACCATCGGTTCATGAAACTGGACCCGAAAGACCCCGAGTGGGCGGACCGCGACCGCTTTGTCCTCTCGAAGGGCCATGCCGCCATCGCCTATGCTCCCGTCCTCGTGGACTTCGGCTATATGCCGGAAGAGGAGCTGCACATCTTCAACCTGACCGGTGCCAAGATCGGTATGCACCTCGACTGCAACAAAGTCAAAGGCTGCGATGTCTCCACCGGTTCTCTGGGACACGGCCTGTCCCTCGCGGTCGGCATCGCGCTTGCCGCCCGTCAGAACAAGAAGGACTATATGGTCTACTGCATGACCGGCGACGGAGAACTCAATGAGGGCTCCAACTGGGAAGGCGCCATGAGTGCCGCGCAGTTCAAGCTGTCCAACGTCGTCGTCCTCGTCGACAACAACAAACTCATGATCGACGGCGCGGTCAAAGATGAGATGAACATCGAGCCCGTCGACGAAAAGTTCCGGACCTTCGGTTTCGATGTCCTCCGGGTCGACGGCCACAACTTCAAAGAGCTGAACGACGCCATTGAAAAGGCCATTGCCAACCACCAGAACGGCGGCGACAAACCGACCGCCATCATCATGGATACCATCAAGGGCGAAGGCATCGACTTCATTGCCGGCGACTACACCTGGCACTACGGTTCCTTCTCCGATGAGATGTTCGAAAAGGCGCACGCGTCCCTCGACGAGTACTATCAGAAACGCGTTGCCCGCGCAGAAAAGGAGGGTTAAGTTATGGGAGGAATGGTATACACCAGTCTCGATACGACCAAGCTCTCCACGGCGGAGTGCTACGGTCTCGCTCTCTGTGAACTGGGCAGAGAACATCCGGAAGTCGTCGCGCTGACGGCTGACCTCGCGAAGTCCACCAAGATCGGTATGTTCGGAAAAGAGTTCCCGGACCGCTTCTACAATGTGGGCATCGCGGAGCAGAACATGTTCGGCGTCGCGGCCGGCCTTGCCAAAAACGGCCTGGTGGCCTTCGCGTCCACCTTTGCCATCTTCGCGGCAGCCCGGTCCCTCGACCAGATCCACACGGACATCGCTTACATGAATGTCCCAGTCAAGATCATCGGTACCCACGCAGGTACGTCCTTCGGCCAGGCGGGCTCCACCCACCACTGCATCATCGACCTTGCAGTCATGAAGTCCCTGCCGAACTTCACGGTCATCAACCCCTGCGACGGCGCGGAAACATTCCACGCGGTCAAAGCGGCCTATGACATCCCCGGCCCGGTCTACATCCGCATCAACCGCGGCTTCGACCAGGTCATCTATCCGAACGTGCAGGATGTCGACTTCGAGTGGGACAAGGCCAGCGTCATGACCGAGGGCAACGACCTCACCATCATCGCCTGCGGCTCCTGTGTCTTCGAGGCCATGCAGGCGGCCCGCATGATCAAAGCGGATGCCGGTCTGAACGTCCGGGTCCTCAACATGCACACCATCAAGCCGCTCGACAAGGAAGCCATCCTGAAAGCCGTGGAAGAGACCGGTGTCATCATCACCGCGGAAGACCACGTCACCCAGGGCGGCCTCGGCTCCGCCGTCGCGGAAGTCATCGCCGAGTCCGGCAAGCCCTGCAAGTTCAAGATGCTCGGCCACGACAATTCCTTCTCGACCATCGGTCTCCAGGAAGACCTTCTGGCCATCGCCGGCATTGACGCCAACGGCATCTGCAACAGTATTTCCAAGCTCATCGGCGTCGAATTCGACACCGACCTGACCTGGAAAGATGAGTATTAAGAAAGGGGAGAACAGTATGCCTAGCAACGAAACTCTTTATACGAATAAAGTGTTCATGGCGGGTGCTCTCCCGCTGCTGAAAACCATTGCGACAGACGTCGAGAGCCTGCATAAACAGTTCAAAGGCGTCGATGCGATCTATCAGGTTTCCGCAAAGACCGACGACGGCATTGAGGCGGTCCACTTCCACGTCGAAAACGGCGAGTGGACGAAAGTCCGCCTGGAGCCCTACAGCGGCGACGGCAAGATCGATGCCGAGCTCGCCTTCTCCTCCATGGAGAAGATGAATGCCTTCATGAAGGGCGATATGATGAAGCTTCCGGCCTTCAAGATCGGCAACTTCAAGAAGTTCGTCCTGTTCATGCAGGTCCTTCTGAAGATGTCCTCGCTCCTCAACATGGAAGAGCCCCCCGCAGATGAAAAGACCCAGGTCCTTCTCTGCAAGCTTTATTTCTACCTGCTGTCCTCCGGCATCTCTGCCCTCAACAAGATGGGCGAGCCGAAGATCAGCGAGTGGGTCAAGGCTTCCCCCGACCGCTGCTATCAGTGGAGCGTGGAAGGTTATCCGGAGACCACCGCATACCTGCGCATCAAAGAGGGCAAGTCCAAAGCCGGCCGCGGCGCATACCCCAGAGCGAAACCGTTCTTTACGATGAAATTCGACACCCCGAAATCGGCACTCCTCATCCTGCTCGACATTGGCGATATGTTTGAGATGACCGCCAACTCCCAGCTGATGATGGAGGGCGGCCCCGAGTTCGGTGTCCAGATCGGCGACATGATGATGCATGTCGGCGGCTACGCAAAGTGAGGTTGAGGGTATGGATGCGAAAACATTAGCTTATATCAACCTGCACGCCATTCTGGGCTCCATCCCGCGGCTCTGCGAGATGGTCCCGGAGGCAAAACAGCTCATTGAGGGCAAAGACGTCTCCATCGGGTTCGACGTCAAAGGCGGACCCGCCGGGACCCTGGTCTTCAAAAACGGCACCTGCACCTTTGTGGAAGGCGCCGACAACTGCGACGTCAAGCTGCCCTTCTCCTCGCCGGAGAAGTTCAACGGCCTCATTGACGGCACGACCACACCCATCCCGTCCAAGGGCTTCACCAAGATCGGTTTCCTTCTGAAGAACTTCACGAAGCTGACCGATATCCTCACAAACTACCTCCAGCCGGAACCCTCCGCGCTGAAGGATCCGAAGTTCTTTGAGACCAGCACCATCCTCATGTTCCACCTCATCGTGGAAGCGCTCGCCCAAATCGGCAACAACGATGACATCGGCAAGTTCTCTGCCAGCTACATCACGGACGGAGCCATCAAGGTCGCCATCGGCGGCGGGCCCGCCGCAGCCATCAAGGCGAAGAACCACGTGCTGACAGCGCTCCATGAGGACCCGGGCAGCGACTACACCAGCGCCATGGAATTCAAAGACATCCATGTCGCGAGAGACCTCTTCGACGGGAACATCAACGCGGTGGCATCCATCGGCCAGGGCAAAGTCCGCATCTGCGGCATGATCTCTCAGGTCGACAACGTCAACCGCATCCTGGACAGAGTCGCGCTCTATCTGGCGTAAGGGAGGTACGGTCATGCATAAAGTTTACGATTTTCCGAAGAGCAGAGCCGCGTTCGAGCATGCCTGCGAGGTCATCCCCTCCGGCATCTACGGCCATCAGGGCCCCGCGGAAGGCTGCTATATCCCCATCGAGGCATTCCCGCTTTATTCTCAGAAAGCACAGGGAAGCTATCTCTGGGACCTGGACGGCAACCGGTTCATCGATTATATGTGCGCTTACGGCCCCAACATCCTCGGGTACAATGACCCCGACGTAGACGCGGCCGCGGCAAAACAGCGGGCCATTTCGGACTGCACCACGCTGCCGAACCCCATTATGATCGACTTTGCCGACCTGCTGGTCGACACCGTCGCCTCCGCCGACTGGGCGTTCTTTGCCAAGAACGGCAACGACGCCACCTCCGGCGCGGTCATGTGCGCGAGAGCCCACACCCACCGCAAAAAACTCGTCTTCTTCAAGGGCTACTACCACGGTGTATCGCCCTGGACCCAGAAGATCGACTACGCCGGCGTCATCCCGGAAGACGTGGAAAACAACCTCTATGTCGACTGGAACGACTATGACCAGCTGGCGCAGGTCTTCGAGGACAACAAGGACGAGATCGCGGCGGTCATCGCCCAGCCCTACATGCACGGAAACTTTGCCGACAACACGTTCCCGGCGAAGGATTTCTGGGCCAAGGTGCGCAAGCTCTGTGACAACGCCGGCACCGTCCTCATCGTGGACGACGTCCGCGCCGGGTTCCGCATGGACCTTGCGGGCTCCGATCACTACTTCGGCTTTGAAGCGGACCTCATCTGCTTCTGTAAAGCGCTGGCCAACGGCTACAACGTCTCCGCCATCTGCGGTAAGAAACACATGATGAACGCCATGAGTTCTCTGGCCTTCACCGGTTCCTACTGGATGAGCGCGGTCCCGTTCGCCGCCGGCATCGCCTGCATCGAGAAGATGAAACGCATCAACTGCCCCCAGATCCTCATCGACAAGGGACAGAAGCTGAAAGACGGCCTCCTCGAGACCGCCAAAAAGTACGAGTATGACCTCCACGTCACCGGCATCCCGTCGCTGTTCTATCTGCGCATCGCCGATGATCCGAGCCTCATGCTCCACCAGGAGTGGGTCGCGGAGTGTGTCAAACGCGGCATCTTCATCACGAACCACCACAACCATTTCATCAATGCCTCGCTCACCGATGAAGACATCAAGGAGACCATCGAGATCGCCGATGAAGCCTTTGCCATCATCAAGGACCGGCATTCCTGACAACAAGAGAGACCTCCCGTTTCCGGGAGGTCTTTTTTCGTGGGCGATTTACTTAACAGTGAAGTTGATGTCCAGCGTGTTTTCCTGGATGTCGTCGTAGTTCGCATCTTTGGAAAAGTTGATGTAGGCGACGACTTTATAGTCTCCTGCCGGGATGCCGCCATATTCCTTGTACTCGTCGGCGCCGGTCCATTCGATGGTGTACGGTTCGCCCTTTTTGAGGGTGACCCGGCTGGTGGCACGGGTGTGGAACTCGTCGTCCAGAAGGGTCTGGCCGTTCTCGTTCTCCATGCTGATGGAGCCGAGGTCGTCGGCGCACCAGAGGTCGATGGCGTCCTGGTCTCCGACATATTCGACGGAGAGCGTGACGTGGAAGGGCTTTGCAGCGGAGAGTTCCGTTGCTGAAAACTCGGTCTCATCGGCCTGGAAAGTATAGACGAACTCTCCGTTTTCGGAGGTCAGCGTCACGGTGTTGAGCTCATTTCCTCCGGAGCAGGCCGTCAGAAGGACGGAAAAGATCAGCAGAGCGAGGAGAGCGGGGAAGAGTCGTTTCATTTATGTCACCTGTTTCGGAAATCGTAATCGTTAAGGGAATACCATTATAAGGGAGAATCCGTGGGAAAAAAAGCAGATTTTGTAAACTCGGAATTGTTCCAAAACAGAACGAAAAACCACGTTTTAGCACTCATAGAAAGAAAGTGCTAAAACTTAACAAAATATTCACACATTTCAAAGAGAAACGATTATAATAGGAACTGTCAGAAGGAAAAAAGAGTACAGCCAACTGACAGAAACCCTCCGGTTTTCGCTGACCCGAAACCGAGCCTATCCCCACATGGGCCAGACATTTCACATGAGTCTGTAGACTCGGAGGTAATCACGATGATGAACAGAAAAAGCAATTGGTTGACAACTTATGATCCGTTCGACCCGTTCGGACGTCTGGACAAAGTATTTTTCGGCGACCCGTTCTTCTCCAATGCCACGACCGCTGTTGCCGCATTCGGCACCGACGTGACAGATGAAGGCGACTTTTATAAACTGACTGCCGACCTTCCGGGTTTCAAGAAAGACGATATCCAGATCGAAGTGGAAGACGGTATCCTGACCATCTCAGCCGAACGCAAGGAAGAGTCGGAAGAGGAGGACAAGAAGGGCAGATACATCCGCAGAGAACGGACCTATGGTTCGTACAAGCGGTCCTTCGACCTCACGGAAGTGGACGACGACAGTATTACCGCAAAGTATGAAGACGGCGTCCTCACCCTGGAGCTTCCCAAAAAGAAAGCCCCCGAAATCGAGAGCAAAAAGAGCATTGCCATCGATTGACACATAAATACGACCCTCTCCAATTCTCAAAACATCAAAAAAGAAACAAGGCAGACGATGCGTTCGTCTGCCTTGTTTCTGTTTCCCCTATCTGAATTCTCCTATTGAATTCAAATGAACCCCGGTCTCCCGGTGTTCATCGCCATTATAGCCTTAGTGCGGTTTTTTTGTCATTAGGGGAACTGACAAAATACTGACATGCTTTTTGTGAGAAACGACTATACACGTACAATTAGATGTCCGAATGTCTGATAAATTAAGGATGATTTAAGATTTTCTTTCAAAACATTTGGATGGCCATGACGATGAGGGCGATCATAAAGGCCGCGGTCACGGCGAGCAGAATGAACCGCTCCACCCGGGCGGTCTTTTTCAGGATCTCTCGATTCTTCTGCGCTCTCTCCGAGAGCTGTTCATCGGACAGGACAGATTCCTCGGGCAGGGTCTTCTTTTCTTCCGGCATGGAAAGGCCTCCTTTTTGCGATAAGGGTTTCTTTATCTGCATTCTACCTGTCCATTTTCTCCTTGTCAAACCCTTTCCGGTTGCACTATAATGGTATGTAATTTATTAAGAGGAAGGGGGAGGGTCCGTTGGCTGCCAACAACACGACAGAGCGTGCCATCATCGAGAGCACGAAAGACCTCATGCGGCAGATGACCATCGACAAAATATCTGTCACGGACATCTGTGAGCACGCCGGCATTTCCCGACGGAACTTCTACCGGTACTTTGTTGACAAGACCAAGGTCATTGAGACCATCTACCGCGAGGACCCGGTCGTGAACGCGGAGCTGCCCGAGGGCTGGACCGTGTGGGACTACTTCCCGGACCTCTGCAGGGGGCTCTCCAAAGACCGGAAGTTTTACCTGTACGCCTTCCTTTACAAGGGCAAGAACAGTTTCCGCAGCTACTGCATCGAGCAGGTCAACCCCATCATCACGCGGGACTTTCAGGACCTCCTCGAGAGCGACCAGCTGTTCCACTTCTACATTTCGCACATCTCCAACATGTGTTTCGACTATTTCGTCCTGTGGCTCTCTCAGGAAAAGCTCATTCCTCCGGAAGACTTTTCCCGATGGGTCGCCGGAAAAGTCTCTCTGCTGGCCGCGCGCCAGGCAGAACTGTCCGAACAGCCGCCGAAATGCCGGGAAGACCGGGAAAGGGATGAGGACCAATGAAACCTGAACTGCAGAACCATGCGGAACGATTCGTGGAGGCCCAGAAGACCATCTCGAAGGTGCAGCCGCTCCTCAGCATGTACGCCTATCCCATCTGCGCGGAGATGTTTGCCCAGCGCGGGATCGAGCCGGACTATAAAAAGCTCAAGAAGTGCGAGCGCATCCTCATCAAAAAGGCCGGGCTGTTCTCGGACTTCTCCGGAACATCCGCGCTGCTCATCATCTCCCTGCTCTCCATGAGTGAGGATCCGGAGGCCATGTACGACCGCCTGAAGGACGCCCGCGACCTGGTGCGCCGGTACTTCCCGGCAGTCCCGGACTATGTGGCCCTGGCCGCCATCGCCCTCAACGAGGAGCCGGACCAGAGCCGGTGGGAGGAGATCGCCCGCCACGGCGCCGACATCTACAACGGCCTGAAGAAAAAGCACCGCATCCTGACCTCCGGCGGCGACATCCTGTTCTCGCTCATCCTGGCCCGCTGCGACGGCGAACGGAAGAACGGCACGGAGACCGCGAAGTTCTGCGCCGAGCAGCTTGCCGACCTGCAGCTCGACCAGAAGACCCTGCAGTCGGTCTGCCGCATCCTGGTCCTGTCGGACGGGGAGGCGGAGGAGAAGTGCGACCGGTTCCGCCGTCTGTATGAACTGCTGAAGGACCGCGGCCGCAAGTACGGCAAGGAGTACCAGATCCCCATGCTGGCCCTCGCCGCCATGCTGCCCGAAGACGTGGAGCAGATCGCCGAAGACATCATCGATGTGGACAACTTCCTCTCGAAGGAAGACATGTATAAGGGCATCGTCCCGAAGTACTCCAAGACCGTCCGCCTCATGCACGCGGCCATGGTGGTCGCCGGCTGCGGCGGCGTCTCCGAGAACCTGTACATCGCCATGGAGATCACTCTGTGGATGCTGTTCGATGTTCTCTTCATCTGACAAGAAAAGCTGGAAGGAAGTTTTCAACGTGGAATACAAGTTTTCCGACAAAATCGCCAATCTGAAACCGAGCGCGGTCCGTGAGATATTGAAGTCCACTTCGGACCCGGACGTCATCTCCTTTGCGGCGGGAAACCCCGCCCCGGAAGCGTTCCCGGTCGAGGACATCCGCGCCATCACGAAGAAGATCCTGGATGAGGAGCCCATCCTGGCGCTCCAGTACGGCGTGACCGAGGGCTACGGCCCCCTGGTGGACCTTTTGAAGCACAGCATCAAAGAGCGGCTCGGCATCGGCTCCGAGAACGACGCGCTCATCGTCACGAGCGGCGCCACCCAGGTCATGGAGCTGACCACGAAGGTCCTCTGCAACGAAGGGGACACCGTCCTCGTCGAAGACCCGTCCTTCATCGGCTCCCTCAACGCGTTCCGCTCCCACGGCGTCAAGCTGACCGGTGTCACGCTCGAGCCGGACGGCGTCAACCTGGAAGAACTGGAAGCGGCCCTCAAAGCGGACGACCGCATCCGCGTGTTCTACACCATCACCAACTTCCAGAACCCCTCGGGGTACACCCTTTCGTGGGAAAAGCGCAAGGCCATCTACGACCTCGCCTGCAAATACGACATCATCATCCTGGAAGACAACCCTTACGGCGATTTACGGGTCGCCGGAGAGGACATCCCCGCCATCAAGACTCTCGACACCGAAGGCCGCGTCATTTACGCCGGCACCTTCTCGAAGGTCATTGCCCCCGGCATCCGTGTGGGCTACGCCCTCGGTCCGAAGGAGATCCTCGCCAAGATGACCGTCGGCAAACAGACCGAAGACGTCCACAACGTCATGCTGTCCCAGCTGCTGGTCTATCACTGGCTGAAGGAATATGACCTCAAATCGCACATCGCCCGCATGCAGGACATTTACCGTAAGAAGCTGAACCTCATGTGCGACCTCATCGACTCCGAGCTCGGCGGCTACGTGGAATATGTCCGTCCGGAGGGCGGCCTCTTCGTCTGGTGCAGACTGCGAGACGACCTGCCCATGCTGGAGTTCTGCAAAAAGGCCGTCGAAAAGAAAGTGGCGGTCGTGCCCGGCACCGCATTCCTCGCGGACGAAAACGGCAGCACCCAGTTCATCCGTCTGAACTTCTCGACCCCGACGGATGAAGAGATCGTCACAGGCATGAAACTTCTCGGCGAAGTCGCCCGAGAGATGACAGGAGAATAAAGCAAATGGAAGAACAGAAACGCGTCCTCAGCCTCATCCAGCCCAGCGGTGTGCCCACCCTCGGCAACTACCTCGGCGCGCTCAAGAACTGGAGCGATATCGCCGATGAGTTCGAATGCGCCTTCGGCGTCGCCGACCTGCACGCCATCACGGTCCGCCAGGACCCCCAGAAACTGCGGAAACAGGTGGCGGACATGTACGCCCTGCTGCTGGCCCTCGGCCTGAACCCGGAGAAGAACATCGTCTTCGTCCAGAGCCAGGTCCCGACCCATGCCCAGCTCGGCTGGATCCTCGACTGCTACACCCAGTTCGGGGAGATGTCCCGCATGACCCAGTTCAAGGACAAGTCGCAGCAGCACGCCGACAACGTCAACGTCGGCCTGTTTGCCTATCCCGCCCTCATGGCGGCCGACATCCTGCTCTACCAGGCGCATTATGTGCCGGTCGGCGCGGACCAGAAACAGCACCTCGAGATCACCCGTGACATCGCCAACCGCTTCAACGGCATCTACGGCGATGTGTTCACGGTCCCCGAGCCCCTCATCCGGGACACCGGCGCCCGCATCATGAGCCTGCAGGACCCGGCGAAGAAGATGAGCAAGTCCGACCCGAACCCGAAGTCCTACGTCTCCATCTTCGATGAGCCGAACGTCATCGCGAAGAAGATCCGCAGCGCCGTCACCGACTCCGAGGCGGAAGTCCGCTTCGCAGAGGGCAAGGACGGGGTCAACAACCTCATGTCCATTTACTCCTGCTGCACGGGTGCCACCAACGAGCAGATCGAGGCGGAGTTCGCCGGCAAAGGGTACGGCGACTTCAAGAACGCCGTGGCCGACGCGGTCATCGCGTCCCTCGAACCGCTGCAGTCCGAGTTCAAACGGGTCTCGTCCGACCGGGCCTATCTGGAACAGTGCATGAAAGAGGGTGCGGAGAGAGCCACCTACGTCTCTTCGAAGACCCTGAACAAAGTCATGAAAAAGGTCGGTTTTTACCAGTTCAAGAAGTAAATCGCCCACAGAACGAACCACCCCGTGACATTCGGAAAGGAGGCCCGACATGGAAGAGAAAACTTATGAGATGGAACTGAAGCTGCTTCGGGCCGGAGACTTCTCGGGACTGCGCCGGGAACTGACCGAATGGAACGAAGTCGATATCGCGGACTTCCTCGAAGAGCTGGAGCCCGCAAACATGATCCGCGTCTTCCGTATCCTGCCGAAGGATATCTCCGCGGAGGTTTTCTCCTACCTGGAACCGGAGAACCAGGAACATATCGTCACCTCCATCACGGACGTCGAAGTCCGGCACCTGGTGGACGACCTGTTCCTCGATGACGTGGTCGACTTCCTCGAAGAGGTCCCCGCCAACGTCGTCACCCGTGTTCTGAAGAATACGGACCCCGACACCCGCAAGGAGATCAACACGTTCCTGCGGTACCCGGAGGATTCCGCCGGCAGCATCATGACCAACGAGATGATCACGCTGCACGACAGCATGACCGTCCGGGACGCCATCCGCTCCATCCGGGAGACCGGTGAGGACAAGGTCTCCATCTACACGGTCTACTGCATCGATGCCACCCGGCACCTCATCGGCACCATCGACCTCGCCGACCTCATCTACCACGCCTCCGACACCCTCATCCGGGACATCATGGACGATGACAAGCAGCTCATTTACGTCCACACCACCGATGACCAGGAAGAAGTGGCCAAGGTCGTCAAGCACTACGACCTTCTGAGCGTACCGGTCGTGGACCGGGAAGAGCGCCTCGTCGGTATCGTCACCGTCGACGACGTCATCGACATCTTGCAGGAAGAGGCCACCGAGGATATCGAAAAGATGGCCGCTATCACGCCGACGGACAAGCCCTATCTGCGGACCGGCATCTTCGAGACCTACAAGGCCCGCATGCCCTGGCTGCTCCTCCTCATGATCTCCGCCACCTTCACCGGCGCCATCATCACCCGGTTCGAGGACGCCCTGGCCACCTTCGTCGTGCTGACCGCCTACATCCCCATGCTCATGGACACCGGTGGTAACTCCGGCTCTCAGGCCAGCGTCTCGGTCATCCGCGCGCTCTCTCTGGGCGATGTGGAATTCCGCGATGTGCTGCGGGTCATCTGGAAAGAGATCCGCGTCGCGGTCCTCTGCGGCGCCACCCTGGCCGCCGCCAATTTCCTCAAGCTCCTCTTTTTGGACAAGCTGGCCCTGCCCGTCGCCGCCGTGGTCTGTTTCACCCTGGTCCTCGTGGTCCTGGTAGCCAAGATCATCGGCTGTACGCTGCCCATGCTGGCAGACAGAGTCGGACTGGACCCCGCCGTCATGGCGTCGCCCTTCATCACGACCCTGGTGGACGCCATCGCGCTCCTCACGTACTTCCGGCTGGCCACGTTCATGCTCCACTTATAACACTTGAAAACGAAAAACGCGTATCGCTCTTCCGGGGCGATACGCAATTTTTTTGACCATAACGACCGTTCGGTCGCAGTTTTCGACCGCTCCGTTCCAGGTCTCCGTTTTTCTCCCGGTTTCCCGCTATAATCGGACTGACCCTGCGGGAAGCGAAGAAAAGGAGGCAGACAGAATGTATTATGAAGAACCCAAAACCGTCGAGACCGTCATTCGGGCCGCGCTGAAGTCGAAGCGGGACGACTTCCGGCTGCGCCTCGCGGAGCATTTTCGAAAAGAGGGCTTTCCCGCCCTTTCCGTCGGGAAGGAGCCGGTGCGGCCGGACCGTCCGTCTGTCGTCGTGTTTGAAGACCCGAAGTACGCAGTGGTCTACCTGTTCACCGGGGCCTGCATGAACGACGCGGAGTTCGAGGCTTTCCGGACCGAGGCCCGCGCCTTTGCCTGGCAACACGATGCCGCGGCCTATTTCGTCCGCCTGGACGACGGTGTCATTCTGAAGGAAACCGACTGACCCGAATGTCCGCGGGCACGCCCTCGGCTTTCAGCCGGATGGCGAACAGCTCCTCTGTGGTGCCGAGGAGCCGGGCGGTCTCCCCAATGGAGCGTCCCCGCTGCTCCGGGCCGCGGAAGGCGCGGACCGCGCTCTCCGGAATGAGCAGGAAAGCGGCAAACAGGTTGGCCTCCCGTTCCAGACGGTTCTCCATCTGGTAGAGTTCATATTCGTTGAAGACGGTCTTGCCGGCCAGTTCCCGGTGCAGCAGATGGTGGCCGAACTCGTGGGCACAGACAATGCGCAGGACCGGTTCCGTCAGCGCCTGGTTCAGGACGATGAACGGGACCTCCTCCAGCACGAGATAGAACCCCTTGAGGTCCCCGAGCGGGAAATAGCGGATCCGCACCCCGAGGTCGGAGGCCAGAAGCCCCAGGTCCGGAATGCCGCTGCCCCGGTCACAGGAGCGGCGGAGTTCTTCCGCCAGCGCGGCAATGTGCCCGGTGTCATCCATAGCAGTCCTCCAGGGGGTCCTCCCGGGCGTCTTCCCGGGTCTCCCGGTACAGTTCCGTGACCGCGGTCAGGAACAGTTCCCGGTCGCTGTCGGAAAGGTTGCCGCCCGCGAAGAGGGTGGTCACCTCCTGCAGGAGCCGGTACAGTTCGGTCCGGTCGTCTTCGCTCTTCAGTTTCTGCCGGGCCTCTGTCCGGAGCAGGCGGTAGACATCGTCGCTGCTGATGAGGCTTTTGAGCGGCACGTCGAAGTAGTCGGACAGCTTGAGCAGAATGGTCTCATCGCGCGGGACCCCGTGGCCGTTCTCATAGTTCTGGTAGCTCCGCAGAGAGACCCCGAGCATGTTCGCCACCTCGGTCTGCGTCATGTTGCGGGACTTTCGCAGTGTTTTCAGAGTTTCCGCAAACATCGTCATTCCTCCTTCCGTTTTCTTTGGGGGAAACGCTCTCATCTTAACGGGGAAACATGCAAATGGGAAGGGGAAAAGGCCGAACGGTCAAAAAAAGGGGGAGAACGGTCGTTATGGTAGAACCGAACGGTCGTTATGTGGTAAGATACAGGCAGAAGAAAAGGAGGCCATCCTCATGGAACTGAATGAAGTCCGGGCAGCGGCCGCTGCCGCAACAAAAGAAGTGCTGGACGCCGCGCGCCTTTCGGCGGGCAGTCTTTTCGTCGTGGGCTGTTCCTCCAGCGAAGTCCTGGGGGAGAAGATCGGCACACACACCAACACCGATGTGGCCGGAGCGCTCTATGAGGGCATCCGGGAAGTGCTGGACCCCGCGGGCATCCGTCTGGCGGCCCAGTGCTGTGAACACCTGAACCGCGCCCTGGTCGTGGAGGCGGAGACGGCAAAGGCCTACGGCCTCGAACAGGTCAACGCGGTCCCGCAGCCGAACCACGCGGGCGGCGCCTTCGCCACCGTCGCGTATGAGCGCATGGAACAGCCGGTCGTCGTGGAAGACCTGAAAGCACAGGCGGACGCCGGCATGGACATCGGCGGCACCCTCATCGGCATGCACATCCGTCCGGTCGTGGTGCCCCTGCGCATTTCCGTCGACCACATTGGCGCAGCGGTCCTCCTCTGTGCCCGCCGGCGCCCCAAATATGTGGGCGGCGCCAGGGCCGTCTACGACGAAGACCTCATGAAAACAGCATCGAAAAAGAGCGGGCGTCACGCCCGCTTTTTTGTGGTTCAAATCCCCGTTTTGACGATTCCTCCGTGAAACACAAAATGTTGTGTTTTTCTCCCAAAAAATGGGTTGAATATTCCATATCTTGCGGTATAATGGATAGCGTACCGAAAAATAGAGGATATCGATTATCCAGAGAAAGAGAAGCACAATATCTAGGGTTTTTGTGTGCACGGAGGAAAGCTATGTATTACAACGAACAACTCGATGGCAACATGGATGTCGAAGACGTCAAAGTGTGTGTCATGAAGCGCTCGGGGGAGCGCGTCCCGTATGACGGCAACAAGATCGCGGCCGCCATCATCAAGGCCAACAACGAGGAGGGTATCCTCTCGGAGCGCCTGACCGATCAGCAGATCAACGACATCGTTCTCGGCATTGAGAAAGACGCCCGGAACGCCGGACGGGACCTGTCCGTCGAAGAGATCCAGGACAAGGTCGAAGACGCCCTCATGGGTTCCGGAAAACCCAAGGTCGCCCGTCTGTACATCACCTACCGCTACAAGCACAATGAGATGCGTAAGATGAGCAACATCGACCAGAAGATCGCCGGTGTTGTCGAGCGGGACAACGAAGAAGTCAAACAGGAAAACTCCAACAAGAACCCCACGGTCCTCTCCGTCCAGAGAGACTACATGGCGGGTGAGTGGAGCCGCTATTACACCTCGAAGTATCTGCTTCCGGAAGACATCGTCATGGCGCACAGAGACGGCGTCATCCACTTCCACGACGCGGACTACTTCGCGCAGCACATGCACAACTGCGACCTCGTCAACCTCGAGGACATGCTGCAGAACGGCACCTGCATCTCCGGCACGCACATCGACCGTCCGAAGAGCTTTGCCACCGCCTGCACCGTCGCGTCCCAGATCGTCGCGCAGGTCGCCTCCAGCCAGTACGGCGGACAGACCATCACCATGAGCCATCTGGCACCCTTCGTCGACGTCACCCGGAAAAAGATCCGCGACCGCCTCGGCGAGGAACTGGCAGAGGCCGGCGTCCGCCTGGACGACGACAAGTTTGCGGCCCTCGTGGAAAAGGAAGTCCGCAAGGAAGTCGAGAGCGGCTGTCAGACCATCCAGTACCAGCTCATCACCCTGCAGTCCACCAACGGCCAGGCGCCCTTCGTCACCGTGTTCCTGTACCTCAACGAGGTGCCGGAAGGCCAGGTGAGAGACGACCTCGCCCTCATCATCGAAGTTATGCTGCATCAGCGCATCCTCGGTGTCAAGGACAAGACCGGCGCGTACATCACCCCGGCCTTCCCGAAACTCATCTACGTCCTGCAGGACAACAACATCACCGAAGACGGCGAGTACTTCGCCCTCACCGAACTCGCTGCCCGCTGCACCGCGAAGCGCATGGTGCCGGACTACATCTCCGAGAAGAAAGCGCTGGAGCTCAAGGGCGATGTATACCCCTGCATGGGCTGCCGCTCGTTCCTCACCCCGGACCGCTTCACCGACAACGGCTTCGGCAACCCGGAGCACGCGGAGAACTTCAAAGAAGGCGTCCACAAGTACTACGGCCGCTTTAACCAGGGCGTCGTCACGCTGAACCTCGTCGACATCGCCTGCTCTTCCGGCCAGGATATGGACAAGTTCTGGCAGATCATGAAAGAGCGTCTGGACCTCTGCCACAGAGCCCTGCGCATCCGTCATGAGCGCCTGCTGGGCACGCCTTCCGACGTGGCCCCCATCCTCTGGCAGGACGGCGCGCTGGCCCGCCTGAAACCCGGCGAGACCATCGACAAGCTCCTCTACGGCGGCTACTCCACCATCTCCCTCGGCTATGCCGGCCTCGCGGAATGCGTCTACTACATGACCGGCGAGTCCCACACCGCCGACAAAGGCAAGGAGTTCGGCCTTCAGGTCATGCAGGCCATGAACGACGCCTGCGCGAAGTGGAAAGCTGAGGAGAACATCGACTACTCCGTCTACGGCACGCCGCTGGAGTCCACCACCTACAAGTTTGCCATGTGCCTGCAGAAGCGTTTCGGCAAGATCGACGGGGTCACCGACAAGAACTACATCACCAACTCTTATCACATCCACGTCACCGAAGACATCAACGCCTTCGACAAGCTGACCAAGGAGGCCGAGTTCCAGAAACTCAGCCCCGGCGGCGCCATCTCCTACGTGGAAGTCCCGAACATGCAGGACAACATCCCGGCCGTCATCGCGGTCATGCAGCACATCTATGACTGCATCCTGTATGCCGAGCTCAACACGAAGTCCGACTACTGCGACGTCTGCGGTTACGACGGCGAGATCCTCATCAAGAAGGACACCACCGGCAAGCTCATCTGGGAGTGCCCGAAGTGCGGCAACCGCGACCAGTCCAAGATGCACGTTGCCCGCCGGACCTGCGGCTACATCGGCACCCAGTACTGGAACCAGGGCCGCACCCAGGAGATCGCGGAACGGGTGCTGCATCTGTAAGCCATGAACTACGGAGAAATCAAGACCTACGACATCGCCAACGGCCCGGGCGTCCGCGTCACCCTCTTCGTCTCCGGCTGCACGAACGCCTGCGAGAACTGTTTCCAGCCTGAGACCTGGGACTTCGCCTACGGTCAGGTGTTCGACGACGCGGCCAAAGAGCGCATCTTCACGGAGCTCTCTCACGTCTTCACGCAGGGGCTCACCCTCCTCGGGGGCGACCCCTTCGAACCGGAGAACCAGCGCGCGCTGGTGCCCTTCCTCCGTGAGGTGCGGGAGAAGTTCCCGAACAAGGATATCTGGGCGTTCACCGGCTTTCTGTATGAGGACCTGCTGACGGAGGGCACCTACTGCCACACGGAAGTGTCCGAAGAGATGCTGGAGCTCTGCGACGTCCTCGTGGACGGCCGCTACGAAGAGGCCCTCCACGACATCACCCTCCGCTTCCGCGGCTCGTCCAACCAGCGGCTCATCGACCTGCCCGCCACCCGGGAAAAAGGCGAAGTCGTTCTCTGGGACGACGGCGGCCACATGTGACTTACGTCAAAAAAGATGAACCAAAGGGGCATTGACCATTCCGGCCAATGCTCCTATAATATTTACAGCAATCGAATATGACGTCTTCGAGGCAGGGAGCATTTCCCGACCGGCGGTAAAGTCCGCAAGCATTTCGCATGAACCGGTGCAATTCCGGTACCGACAGTACAGTCTGGATGAGAGAGGATGACGTGACAAGCCCTATGACGGGGCCCTTTGTCGCGAGCGTTGATCAAACACATGCCTGAAGCGTATTTTGCGTTTCAGGCTTTTTCTTTTGATTGGCGTTCTTGCAAAAGCTTTT
>CAJGDU010000009.1 GCA_904502175.1 Clostridiaceae bacterium | reverse complement strand
CCGTGGATGAGATCTTTGAGATCACGAAGATCGACCGCTGGTATCTCTATAAACTCCTCCGCCTGGTGGAGTTCGAGTCCCGTCTCGTGGACGGCCTGAATCAGGAACTCTACGACGAGGGGAAACTCCTCGGCTATCCCGACGACGCGCTCTGCGATCTGTCCGGCGCGCCCAAACTGAAGGTGGCCGGCATCAGACCGAGAGACATGGTCTACAAGATGGTCGACACCTGTGCCGCCGAGTTCGCGGCCACCACACCGTACTTTTATTCGACTTATGACAAACACTGCGAGTCCCGCAGTTTCCAGCGCTCCGGCAAACCCACCATCATGGTCCTCGGGTCCGGCCCCATCCGCATCGGACAGGGCATCGAATTCGACTACTCCTCGGTCCACTGTGTCTGGACCCTGAAAGAGCTGGGCTATGACGTGGTCATCGTCAACAACAACCCCGAGACGGTCTCCACCGACTACGACACGGCCGACCGGCTCTACTTCGAGCCGCTCACCCCGGAAGATGTCATGAACATCATCAAAGTGGAGAACCCCGTGGGGGTCGTCGTGGCCTTCGGCGGCCAGACCGCCATCGCGCTCACCAAGTTCCTCGACGCCAACGACATCCCCATTCTCGGCACTTCCGCGCAGTCCATCGACACGGCGGAAGACCGGGAACGGTTCGACGCGCTGCTGGAGAAATATGACATCAAGCGGCCGAAGGGCACCGGCGTCCACACACTGGAGGGCGCCCTGCACGCGGCACGGAAGCTGGGCTATCCGGTCCTGCTCCGTCCGTCCTACGTCATCGGCGGCCAGAACATGAAGATCGTCCACGACGACAACGAAGTGGAGATCTACATGGACAAGATTCTGAGCCAGGGCATCGACAACCCGGTCCTGGTGGACAAATACATGAAGGGCACCGAACTGGAAGTGGACGTCATATCCGACGGCACCGACATCCTCATCCCGGGCGTCATGCAGCACGTGGAGCGGGCCGGTGTCCACAGCGGCGACTCCATCGCGGTCTATCCGCCCTACGGCCTCAACGACAAGATGATGAACACCATCGTCGACACGTCGGAAAAGCTGGCTCTGGACCTCGGCACCAAGGGCCTCGTCAACATCCAGTACCTCATCTATCAGAACGAGCTCTATGTCATTGAGGTGAACCCCCGGGCCTCCCGGACGGTCCCCTACATCTCCAAAGTCACCGGTGTTCCCATGGTGGAACTGGCGAGCCGGGTCATGCTGGGCGAGCCCCTGAAGAAGCTGGGGTACGGCACCGGCCTCTACCGGACGCCGCCCTATGTGGCCGTCAAGGTCCCGGTGTTCTCCTTCGAGAAACTCATGGACGCCAACTCTTACCTCGGTCCGGAAATGAAGTCCACCGGGGAAGTGCTCGGCGTCGGCAAGAACCTGAACGAAGCGCTCTTCAAGGGCCTGACCGCGGCGGGGAGAAAAATCAAAGTCCCGACGTACGGGGGAGAGGTCGGCGTGTTCATCGCCGTCGACAAATATGACAACCTCGAATGCGTCTCTCTCGCGAAGAAGCTCGACGACCTCGGGTTCCGCATCTACGCCACCTCTGAGACCGCGGAGCACATCGCCCACCTCGGCACCGACGTCGTGGACCTGGGTCCGGACATCGGGGAGAAGAACCGGGAACAGATCTTCCGTCTCATGGAAGAGGGGAACATCAGCTTCCTCGTCTACACCGGCGCCCTCATGGACGACTCCGTCCGCGATTACATCGCCCTCAGCCGCAAGGCGCTGCTCCTGGGACTGCCCTGCTTTACGTCCCTCGACACCGCCATGGCCACGGCCGATATCATCGCCTCCCGCTTCAGCCAGCAGAACACGGAACTCGTGGACATCAACCACATGCGCCACATGAAGCAGGTGCTGGAGTTCTCCAAAATGCAGGCCACGGGAGACGACTACATCTTCATTGAAAACTTCCATGACGAGATCACCTGTCCCGAGTCCCTCGCTCTGGCGATGTGCGACCGTCACTACGGCATCGGCGCCGACGGCATGGTCCTCATCGAGTCCTCCGACATCGCCGACGCGAAGATGCGCATCTTCAACCGGGACGGCACGGAGGGGAAGATGGCCGGCAACAGCATCCGGTCCGTCGCCAAGTACCTCTTCGACAACGGCTATGTCTTCTCCGAGGACATGACCGTGGAGACTGCCGCCGGGGTGAAGTCCATGCATCTCTTCACACGGGACGGAAGGGTCAACTATGTGGAAGTGAACATGGGACCGGCGGACCTGTCTGCCGCGTCTCTGCCGACCACCCTGGACGATGACCGCATCCTGAACAAGGCCATCTTCATCGGGGATGAGGCATACTGCATCACCTGCTGCTCCATCGGCAACCCCCACTGTGTGGTCTTCTGCGACCGGGTCGACCCCATCGACCTCAAGGTCATCGGACCCCAGTTCGAGAACAACCCCATTTTCCCGGACCGCATCAATACCGAGTTCGTCCGGGTCGTCAACGACGCCACCCTGAAGGTGCGGGTCTATGAGCGGGGCAACGGGGAGACCATGGCCTGCGGGACCGGCGCCTGCGCCGCGGTCGTCGCGGCCTGTGAGAACGGCTACTGCCGCAAGGGAGAGGACATTACGGTCAAACTGCCCGGCGGCGACCTCCTCGTCAATTACACCGACGAACGGGTCACGCTGTCCGGCGATACGGCCCTGGTCTTTAAGGGGATGTACCAGTACTGATAGTTCTGTCAGAAAAATAAATATGGATTTTTTGTGAATAATAGGGTATAGTATTACAGTAATGTATGTATCACACAAATGAGAAATCATTCGAGAAAGGGGACGCTTCCATGAAGAAAGCTACCAAAAAGGTTTTTGCGATCCTGCTGGCCATGATGATGATCATCTCCACGGTCGCGGTTTCCGCCTTTGCTTATACCCGCAACGGCAGAGAGTATACCAGTATGGTCCTGCTCGGCGACTCCATCGGCGCCGGCTTCAGTCTTCCGGACTATGACCGCTATGGCAAGTACTGCCTGCAGAACAAGCGCATCGAAGGCTCCTTTGGCGACCTGGTTGCCAAAAAGCTGAAAATTTCCAGTTACAAGCCCTATGTTTCTCCCGGGTTCCGCACCAAGGAGATCCGCGTGTTCCTGGAGAACGACTACGAAGGCGACTTCGTCACCCAGAACTTCATCGGGTCCCTGTCCGGCAACGAGAACTACAATCTGGAAAAGATGAAGAGCCAGCGCGCATCCATGCAGAAGAAAATCGGTAATGCGGACATCGTCATGCTGGAAGTCGGTTTCAACGACACCTGGCTCACCGTCATGGGCGCCTATACAGACTTCTCCATGACCACCAACGACCCCATCGGCCGCGTCATGAACAGCCCCCGTTACCTCTATGAACTCCAGATGGGTATTCAGGATACCCTGTTCAACTTCCAGCAGAATTTCGATCCCATCATCAAAGACCTCTACCGTCTGATGAAACCGGGCTCCACACTGGTCTGCGTCGGCGTCTACAACCCGTTCAAAGACTGGACCATCCCGGACGGCTCCATGATCTATGCCGGCCAGCTTTTGAACTTCCTGTATAACAACATGAACAGCGTTATGCGGTCCTATGCCGGTGACGGCGTCCACGATTACGTCTTCGTCGACGTCCCGAACCCGGAGGTCATCTCCAACACCGTCAACGACATGCTGAGCGGCGTTCCTGCCCTTCACAAAGGCGGCTGGGACCCCCATCCGACGCTGGCGGGCCACAAGTATATCGCCAACCAGATCCTCACCGCGCTCGGCGCGTAACGGAACAAAACTGAACGGACTCCTCCGGGAGTCCGTTTTTTTGTGTTATAATATATTTACATTTTTATTAGGAGGCACGAACATGAGCAAGAAGATCATTGTGGCCGGAGCGGGCCACGGCGGTTTGACCGCGGCAGCCCTTCTGGCGAAGGCCGGTTTCGATGTGACGGTCTACGAGCGCTGTGAAGAGGACCAGTGCGGCTACGACTGGACCGATATCTTTGACCCGAAGGCCCTCGACGTCGTCGGCTGTCCCAGACCGGAGGCCGTCGGCCTGCCCTGGGAGTGGAAGATCGACATGACGTTCTACGGTCCCAACACCACTCCGGACAAGAAGATCCGCCAGCGGGTCCCGAACGACCCCAACGAGATGGAGATCAAAATGGAGCGCTCCGACATCTACAAGCTCCTCATCGGCTTTGCCAGAGACAACGGCGTCAAGTTCGAGTTTGGCGTGAAGATCACCGGTCCCGTCATGGCAGGGGACAGAGTCGTCGGCATCTCGACGGACAAGGGCGATTTCTTGGGCGATCTGGTCATCGACGCCGCCGGCGCGGAATCTGTCATCCGCACGAAACTGCCGGACTGCCTCGGCATCCAGAAGCATCCGAACTGGGGCGAGAAGTTTTATGTGTATCGTGCTTTCTACGACCTGCCGGTCGACCCGGCGACCGTGGAGGACAAATACAAAGTCATCCTGTTCCCGGACGCAGAATCCATCGGCATCGGGTGGATCGCCACGGAAGACACCTTCTCGGACCTTCTCATCGGTCATATGGATCCGCTGACGGTCTCAGAGGCGGAAACCATTGCGGAACGGTATCGCAAGACCAACCCGCAGCTGGGCACGAAGAAACTGAGAGGCGGTCAGCTGGTCCTCATCCCGGTCCGTCAGCCCCTGTCCATCATGGTGGCGGACGGCTACGCTGCCATCGGCGACTCTGCCTTCATGACGGTGCCCATCATCGGCTCCGGCATCGGAAACGCCATCAAGAACTCGAAGATCCTCGCGGAGACCATCATCGCGGACAAGACGGGGACTTATTCCGCCGAAACGCTGTGGCCCTATCAGTATGAGTACTTCCAGAAGATGGGAAAGAACATCGCGCCGCTCGCGCTGGTCAAACTGCTGCTCACCCGCATTTCCCAGGACCAGCTGGACTACGCGTTCAATGAAGGCATCCTGACACACTATGAGCTGACCATTACGGCCAACCATACCAGTCTCTGGAAATTCCTGCATTTCGATCCGAACCTGCCGAAGCGGGGCATGGCCATTCTGAAAGATCCCGACCTTTTGAAGAAGGGCGCCGGTGTCGTTGCCGATGTCGTCGCAGCCCTCGTCGTCGAGCAGTTCCTGCCGAAACAGTACTCCCGCCCGGCGGTCCAAAAGTGGGCAAAAGCCTATGATACGGTGTTTACGCACCGTCTGAAAGCGATGGGAAAAGCTTAAGAAAACAAAATGTAAAGAATAACTATACATTACGTTTTTTTCAAAGAATTGTTCGGATGACCGTACTTTTTTAGTGACAATTCACATAAAGGTTAAGATAAACTATACGCAGGCCAAAAGTCATGTTTGAGTGAAATCGTTGCCATTCAAACAGATTTTTGGCCGCGTGCAGTTTTTGGACAGATTTTTACGATTTGTTGTCTGTTTTTTACGTATTGCGCATTTTTTGGCTTTCCATTATTATAGCAACTGTCGTGAATCTTAAGCGAGGCTTAAGAAATACTCATAGTATCTCTGGCTTGTGATGAAGCAGAGATCGGGTGATGATTATTATTGTGTAAAGGAGAGCCCATTATGAAGAAGTTCCGCAAAGTGTTCGCTGTACTCATGGTGGCCGTCATGGCGTTTACCGTCTTATCGACCACCGCGTTTGCCGCAAGCAGAAGAACCTACAGTTCCGACCGTCTGGTTTCTCTTGCGAAGGATTCCATCGAAGGCATCGACACCGATGACCTCTACACCGGAAGCGTCAGCGATCCCGTCATTGTTTACTATGCCTCTCAGCCTTTCTCCGCTCCGTTTGCTATTGCGAACTATGCGCTGAATCGCAACAACCGTAATAAGCCCACGTTCCAGGGCCGTGCCCAGGATCTTACGGTCGGCATCGTCTCCAGTCTTGCAGGTTTCTACGCGAAGAACTATGTGAGTAAGACTCTGTCTACTCTTCAGGATTCTTCCAAAGATATCGCGGACGGTCTGGAGAATGCTCCCGACGAACTCGTCGGCAAAGCTGCCAAACGGGCTCCCATCGTCAGCCAGATCTACAACATGACCGGTCCTGTCGGAAAAGTCACCATTCAGGCTATCCTTTTCCCCGGCTATCTTGCCACCAACGCCGGTGCCCTCGCATTTGTCATTGCCGGCGGTAGCGCTGCCCTGCTCGTCATCTTCGGCCTCAGCGGCATCCTGTCTCCCGGCCTCGCCGTGAAGGAAGGTCCTCAGGCCATCGACCAGTTCTTCCGTGACATCAACGAGATGGATCAGGCTTTGAAAGCTGTGAAATAAGGAGGAACCCGGTCCATGAGAAAGAAAATCATCGCAGCTCTGCTGCTTGTCGTTATGATCGTCCCGCTCTTTAGCTTTACGTCTCTTGCTGCGGGCACAAAAGCCATCAAGCGTGTCAATGTCGTCACCACCCTCGGCGACAGCGCCAGTTCCGGTTTTGGTCTTCCGGACTACAACCGTCATAAAAAGCAGATCGTCTATGGAAAGCGCATCAAGGGTGCCTATCCGGACCTCGTCGCGAGAAAGCTTGGAGCGAAGAAGCTTTATCCGTACGCCATTTCCGGTATCCGTACCTATGACCTGCGGTTCCTTCTGGACAACAACTTCCAGGCGGACTACATCCTGAAAGACGTCATGGGCTATATGTCCGAAGGCGTCATCACGGAGAAGCACCTCAAACAGCTTCGTCCGAAGTATCAGAAAGCCGTCAAGGAAGCGGACCTCATCCTGCTCGACGTCGGTTTCGACGACATCTGGATCCCGACCATCGCCTGTGTCTATGACATCGCTGAGGACGGCCGTTTCTTCCAGAAAGGCCCCAGCAAGACCGTTCAGGCCAAGGTCAGAGAAATGGGCGCCGTCCGGACTGTGATCGACACTGCCGTTCACTATCTCATCGGCTTTGCCGGCAACCCCCACAAGTGGGCCGCTTACTGGCTGCAGTGGGATATCACGGTTCTGAAGTGGGCGACTGACTATTTCCGGAACTATGATGCCATCATCAAGCAGATCTACAAGCTGAACCCCGATGTCAACGTCGTTTCCGTCGGTTGCTACAACCCGACGACCAACTGGAGCCTCCTGCCCGGAGACCGTTCTCTCGAGCATGCGCTGCAGCCGTACTATGACATCATCAATACCCAGAAACAGAAATGGGAAGCGTTCTACGACACCTATTATTATGTCGAACTGCGGAACATCCCGATGATCAACAACACCGCCACTCTTCCGCTGCTGGAAAACCTGACCCTCGATGACAGTGGTTTCAACCCCCATCCGACGGCACAGGGCCACAGAATGATCGCCAACGCGATCTTCGAGCGGATCGGCGCTAAATAAGGCTTTTCTTGAAAAGTGCATACAAACCATGGAAGGAGCTGCATGACTGAGCGCATGCGGCTCCTTCCATTTGTGTTATAATACAAATATTATATGAAGAGGGGAGGGACCGGTATGTCCGAAGCAGTACATCGCCCGCGGACAGAAGCGGAACAGGCGCAGTATGACCGGCTGGTCAACACGCCCATTTCGAAGCTCATTCCGAGCCTGGCGGTCCCCACCATCCTCAGCATGATGGTCACCATGCTCTACAACCTGGCCGACTCCTACTTTGTGGGGCGGCTCGGCACCAGCGCCAGCGCGTCGGTCGGCATCGTCCTCAGCATCCTGGCCACGTTCCAGGCCTTCGGGTTCCTGTTCGGTCACGGCGCCGGGACCGTCGTCAGCCGGCAGCTGGGAAGAGGGGAAAAGCAGGCGGCGGACCGGACGGCATCCACCGGGTTCTTTGCGGCCATGCTCTTCGGTTTCGTCCTGTCGGTCATCGGTCTTCTGACGGTCACTCCTCTCATGCGGCTCCTCGGCAGCACCGAGACCATTCTGCCGTATTCGGTGGAGTACGGGCGATGCATCTTCCTTTCCGGCACCTTCTTCAGTGCCAGCTGCGTTCTGAACAATGTGCTGCGGTATGAGGGCAGAGCGTTTTACGCCATGATCGGCCTCGTCTCCGGCAGCCTTCTGAATATCGTGCTGGACCCCGTTTTTATCTTCGGTCTGCATCTGGGCATCCGCGGCGCGGGTCTCGCGACAGCGCTGTCCCAGACCATCTCGTTCCTGCTGCTGCTCTTCATGTTCCTGAGCGGGAAGACGGTCACGAAGCTGTCCGTGCACAGTATCGACTTTAAGCACCTCTCCACCATCGTCCACATCTGCCGCAACGGCATGCCGAGTCTGGTCCGCCAGCTGCTCGCCATGTTCGGCACCACGCTCCTCAATATCAGCGCCCGGCCATACGGGGACGCGGCCATTGCCGCCATGACCATCGACGGCAGGGTCTCCATGTTCCTGTTCGCCTTCGTCCTCGGCATCGGCCAGGGGTACCAGCCGGTGGCGGCTTTCAACCACGGCGCCGGCAGGAGGGACCGGGTCCGTGCGGGTTACCGCTTCACGCTCATTTCCTCGGAACTCGTCGTCACGGTCCTGGCCATCCTGGTCATGGTGTTTGCCGCTCCCATCGTCGGCTTTTTCCGAGACGACCCGGAGGTCATCCGCATCGGCGCGAAGGCCATGTATTTCTTCGGCCTCGCGGCCATGGTCCAGCCCGTTTCGGTCTGTACCAATATGATGTTCCAGTCCATTGGGGAGGCGCGCATCGCCACGCTCCTGTCCTCGCTGCGCAGCGGGGTATACTATATCCCCATCCTGTTCATCCTGCCGCGTCTGGTCGGCCTGGTCGGCATCCAGAGCGCGGTCCTGTGGTCGGACCTTCTGACCGCCGCCACGTGCCTTCCTTTCGCCATCTGGTACTTCCGGAAATATAAACTGTAAAACAAAGACCCCCGAAGGTTTCCTCCGGGGGTTTTTCTTTTGGGCGATTTACTTTTTCTTCTTGGCGGCTTTTTCCGCGTTGCGCTTATCGTTGATGATCTTGACGTGTTCTTCGGTGATGAGCGTGACGTTGTTCTCTTTGGCCCAGTCTACACAGCCCATGAGGACCGTCTTCAGGAAGGGGCGCGGGACCTTGACGAAGTTCATGAGGGCCTCATCGGTGAACTTGACGTCCGGGTCGCAGCGGTTTGCCGCATATTTGATGGAGTCGAGGTCGATCTCTTTCGGTGCGGGGACCGGCTCACTGAGGGCTTTCCTGCCCTTGAACGGGGTGTACCAGAAGTTGGTGGAATCGCGGTAGCCGTAGTCGACGGGCACCGGCGGGAAGTCTTTGGCCTTGACGCCGTTGACGATGGCGTCGTAGTATTTCGGCTTCATGAGGATCTTTTCGACCTTCAGGATGAAGTGGGCGCCGAACTTCGACGTGATGCCGTTGAAGTCATTGTACGGGCCCTCATAGCCGTCCATTTCGCCGGCTTTCCAGTTGCCGCCGTTTTCCAGCGAAGCGTCCCAGGTGCACTCCATGACCTGGAAGGCCGTCTTGATGACCTTCGGGCGCTCGGGGTCGGCAGGGTCGGTCAGACCGTCTTCGAACTTGAACTTGCAGTCCTTCATCTTCTCGTCGGAGGGACCGGGGAAGCCGAGGCGGACGGCCTCTTTGAAGGTCTTTCTGTCATCGGGGATGAAGTTGATGGCGCACTTCCCGGTGCGAAGGAGGTTTTGGCAGGTGTTGGAGTTGTTGCGGCACTCCAGCAGCATGGCATAGTAGTCCTTGCCCGCGATATAGTACGGGAAGACGAGGGAATAGGAGCCGACATTCAGGCTACCGTCCGGGTTCACGGTGGTGATGCACACGGTGGGCATGGGGAAGAATGCGGAGGTCTGATAGAAGTTGTCGACGATCCGAAGATCTTTGAATGAACTCATGGTAGAGTCTCCTTTCTTTTCCAAAGCATTTTCTACACTGCTATTATAATCCTTTTCGATAAGCATTTGTAGTCTAAAGAAAAACTTTGTATAATGAGATTTGGAAAATGAAAATGAAATGAAAGGTGCTGTTACTATGGCAAAAATCGTATTAAAGGAACTGGCCTTTCGGAACGGAGAGCCCTATGCCAACAGTCAGTATTACGTGACCGGCGACTACCATCTCCACTACCGGATCGACGAGGCCAAAGGCGTCGAGAAGGCCAAAATGTTCATGATCCACGGCTTTGGCTGCAACACCACGTTCTTCGATGAACTGGTGGAGCACTATACCAGAGCTGGCATCAAATGCGTCCGGGTCGACCTGCCGGACTTCGGGTTCTCCACCAGAGAACTGAAGGGCATCCGCTTCGTGCCGCAGGTCAAAATGCTGTTCGAGCTCATGGACTTTCTGGACACCGACCAGTCCGGATGGATCCTGCTGGGGCACTCCATGGGCGGCTCGGTCGTGCTGGAACTGGCCAACGAAGACGACAGCCGGTTCAACGCCATCATCCTGAACGCCCCGCTGCTCATGTTCAACGTGCCCGCCTGGCTCGGCAAGATCATCATGGTCAAACCCATGCGGGTCTTCATGGACAAGGCGCTTGCCTTCCTGCTGCCTTACGACTGGGCCTTCAAAGTGGCGGAGTTCCTCATGACGGTCGACCCGGTCTACTCCCGGAAGTTCGACGCCAAAAAGTTCATCGATGCCTTCTCCGTCAAGTATACAGGGTCGGCGCTCTGCTACATGACGTCCAATACGACTGCGCCGGACCTCAAGGAACTGCACAAGATCAAAGCGCCCTGTCAGCTGGTGACGGGCACCGCGGACCTCTTCGTATTTCCGAGCAAGTCCGAGGCGCTGCGCAACGCTCTGCCGGCCGGGTTCGACGACCACAAGATCAAACACGGCGGTCACTGTTTCCTGCAGTGCCGCTCGGAAGAGACCGCGCAGCTGGCGCTGGACTTCCTGAAAAAGAACGACATCATCTGAACCAGAAGAAAAGACCTCCGGTCCTGCCGGAGGTCTTTGTTTGATGCGCTCAGTACCCCAGAACTCTGTGGTAGAGGTCGATATACTGTTTGGCGGAGGCGCCCCAGGAGTGGTCGGTCTCCATGGCACGCCGGACCATGGCATCCCAGTTGTCCCGTTCGGTAAAGTAGAGGGTCTTCGCATAGTTGACCGCGTTCAGGAGCAGGTCGGCCCGGTACTGGTCGAAGGAGAAGCCGTTGCCGGAACCGTCGGTCCAGTTGTACGGCTGGACGGTGTCCTTGAGCCCGCCGGTCTCCCGGACGATGGGGATGGAGCCGTACCGGAACGAGATGAGCTGGGTGAGGCCGCAGGGCTCGAAGCGGGAGGGGACGAGGAAGGCGTCCGCCGCCGCGTAGACTTTGTGGGCCCTGTCGTCGGAATACATGATGTTCGAGGAGACCGTGCCCTTGTGCTCATTCTCGAAGAACCGGAACATGTCCTCGTACCGGGGCTCGCCCGTGCCGATGAGCACGAACTGGGTGTTCCCGTCGAGGAACTGCTCGAAGATGGGGGCGATGAGGTCCAGGCCCTTCTGGTCGGTGAGCCGGGAGATGAGGGCGATCATGAACTTGCTGTCGTCCACTTCGAGGCCCAGCTCCTCCTGCAGCGCTCTCTTGTTGGCCTTCTTGCCCTCGACGGCGCTGTTCACGTCGTACTTCTGCGCCAGCTTGTCGTCGGTGGCGGGGTCCCAGATGTCATAGTCGATGCCGTTGACGATGCCGCAGAGCTTCATGTGATGATACCGGATGACCGGGTCGAGGTACTCGCCGTACTCCGCGGTCTTGATCTCTCCGGCATAGGTGTCCGACACGGTCGAGATGATGTCCGAGTAGACGAGGGCGCCCTTCAGCATGTTGGCGTCGTCGTTGATCTCCAGCTGGTCCGGGGTGAAGACATAGTCCGGCAGACCGGAGAGATATTTGATGAGGTCCAGTTCATGCTGGCCCTGGAACTTCAGATTGTGGACGGTGATGATGGTCTTGGCGTTCTGCCCCGCCCAGGAGTCCCGGAAGAGGGTGCGCAGATAGACCGGGATGAGGCCCGCCTGCCAGTCGTGGCAGTGGATGACATCGGGCTCGAAGCCGATGACGGGAAGAGCGGCCAGGACGGCCTTGTCGAAGAAGATGAACTTGCCGAGGTCCTCCGCCATGCTGGTGTAGGGGTTGCCGTTCGAGAAGTACTCTTCGTTGTCGACGAAGTAGTAGGTGACCCCGTCCTGCTGCAGAGAGACGATGCCCACATATTTCATGATGCCCGCGCTCGTGATGTCCATTTCGAAGTGACAGACATACTCCATGCGGTCCTTGTACTGCTGGGGGATACAGGCGTACTTCGGCATGATGACACGGACGTCCACGCCTTCTTTGGCCAGGGCTTTCGGCAGCGCGCTCATGACGTCGCCGAGGCCTCCGGTCTTGGCAAAGGGATAACACTCGGAACCGGCGAATAAGACTTTCATGCGGTCCACTCCTTTCTGTCTTGTTTTCCGAAACAATCTGTTTTCAGTATACCATGCGGGCCGAAAGTTGGAAAGGTTGCAGTGTGCGAAAGGGCGATTTATAATTCTTTTGAGACCACTGAAAAAGAGAGGAGCTTTCCATTGAGCGAATACCGTCGGAAAACCAAAGAAAATCTCCCGGTCGTGGCCATCTGCTACGACTTCGACAAGACGCTGTCGCCGGACGACATGCAGGCCCAGGGGTACATCCAGTCCGTGGGTCATGAAGTCGATAAGTTCTGGGAGATGAGCGATGTGCTCTCGAAAGAGAACGAGATGGACTCGAACCTCGCCTACATGTACCTCATGAAAGAAGAGGCCCGGGGCACCCTCGTCTTCAACCGGGAAGCCCTCGAAGCGTACGGGTCCCGGGTGAAACTCTTTCCGGGCGCCGAGGAGTGGTTCGAGCGCATCCGTGCCTACGGGGCAGAGAAGGGCGTCATCGTCGAACACTACATCATCTCCTCCGGCCTCAAAGAGATGATCGAGGGCACCTCTGTCGCAAAGAACGGCGCCTTCGAGCAGGTCTACGCCAGCTCCTTCCTCTACGATGAGAAGGGCGTGGCCGTCTGGCCGGCGCAGGTGGTCAACTACACGAACAAGACGCAGTTCCTGTTCCGCATTTCCAAGGGCGTCCTCGACTGGAACGACCCCGGGGTGAACGACTATTTCCCGCCGGACGAGATCAGAGTCCCCTTCCGGAACATGATCTACATCGGGGACAGCGACACCGACGTCCCCTGCATGAAACTCGTCAACTCCTACGGCGGCCACTCCATCGGCGTATACAACGCCGAGACGGATGACCGGACCAAGGTCCACAAGATGATGCGGGACAACCGCATCCGCTATTTCGCGCCCGCCGACTATTCCGAGGGGACTGAACTGGACCTTCTGGTCAAGGCCATCCTGGACCGGACCGTGGCCAATGAGAAGCTCGAATCCATCTATTACAAGGACCTGAAGGAGAGCCGGGAAAAGGACTGCTGACGCGGGGTGCATCGCCCTTGCTTTTTCCCCGGAACCGAATATACTGAAATGGAAGAATTGCTGTTTTAAAAAGGAGCGTTCATTATGAAACAGAAACTGTTCGCGGCACTGCTCGCCCTTACGCTCGTCCTGGCGCTGACCGCCTGCCAGAAGACGGAAGACGTCACCATCACCACGACCGAACCGGTCGTGACGGTGGAGAAGTCGACGGAAAAAGCGGAAGAGACTACCGCCAAATCCGACAAGACCGTCGACACCACGGTCATCCTGAACGACATCAAGCTGACCGGTACCTGGAGCGACCGCATCAGTCAGAGAGCCACCATGGAAGTCCGGGGCGGCAAGGACCAGGTCTACCAGATCCATGTCCACTGGGGCAGCACGGCGTTCGAGTCCGAGAACTGGAACATGACCGCCACGTTCAACGACGCCACCGGCGAGCTCACCTACAAGGACTGCACCCGTATGACTCTCACACTGAAAGAGGACGGCGCCGAGAACGAGGCCGTCAGGTATACGGACGGCAAGGGCAAGTTCCTCTACAAGAACGGGGAACTGTACTGGCAGGCCGCCAATGACGAAGATGTCAACGAGTGCGTCTTTGTCCGATAAGAACAGGAAACAGAGATGAAGAGCAACCTCAACTGGGCCGTTCTCGGGACCGGTGTCATCGCCAATGAGATGGCGGCGGCTCTGCGGGAACAGGGCAGACACATCTATTCCGTCGGCAACCGCACCTATGAGAAAGGTGTGGCCTTCGCGGAGAAGTACGGCATCGAAACGGTCTATCCGGACATGGACGATGTGTTCCGGGACCCGGAAGTGGATGCCGTCTACCTCACCACGCCCCACAACACCCATTACGCGTTCGCGAAAAAGGCGCTGGAGCACGGAAAGCATGTGTACATCGAGAAAGCCATCACGCTGAACGTGCGCGAACTCGATGACCTGTGCGCTCTGGCCGAGGAGAAGGCCCTTCTCCTCGCGGAGGCCATGACCATCTGGCACATGCCGCTGTACCGCGAGTTGTGGCAGCTGGTGGCGTCCGGCGAACTGGGCCGGGTGCAGCTCATCACCATGAACTTCGGCAGCTTCAAGGACTATGACATGACCAACCGGTTCTTCAACATGGACCTTGCCGGAGGCGCGCTGCTGGACATCGGGGTCTATGCCATCTCGCTCGTCCGCAGTTTCATGAGCAGCTGTCCGCATGAGGTTGCAAGCCAGTGGCAGCCCTCACCGACGGGTTCGGATGAGATGGACACCATCCTTCTGAAGAACCCGGACGGCCAGTTGGCCACCATCGCGCTGAGCATGCACTCGAAGCAGCCGAAGCGGGCCATGGTCTCCTGCGAAAAGGGCTACATCGAGATCATGGAGTATCCCAGAGGGGAGCGGGCCGTCATCGTCGACGCCGAGACCGGCGCCACCCGGACCGTGGAGGCCGGAGAGACGGCAAAGGCACTCCAATATGAGCTGGAGGACTTCGAAGCGGCGGTCTCGCTGCTGGACGGGTCGTCTCCGGACGCGATGAAAAAAGCGTATGAGCAGATGAAACTGCCCCTGACCCGGGACGTCATGGACCTCATGACGGCGCTTCGGAAAGAGTGGGGTATGCAATATCCGAACGAACAGTGGTAACACACGTTTCCAAAGCAGAACTGCCTGGCATCCGTCAGGCAGTTCTTTGAAAGGGAGGCGGGGACATGATCCTCAACACGGGCAGCCGGACCGATATCCCGGCCTTCTATGCGGAGTGGTTTTACAACCGCGTCCGGGCCGGAGAGGTCCTGGTGCGCAACCCCTACGACCTCAACGCCGTGACCCGCTACCGACTGGCTCCGGACGTGGTGGACGCCCTGGTCTTCTGCACGAAGGACCCGTCGCCCATGCTGCCCCGCCTCCGGGAACTGGACGCCTTCCGGCAGTTCTGGCATGTGACCATCACGCCCTACGGGAAGGACATCGAGCCCGGCGTGCCGGACAAGCATGAGGTCCTGCGGTCTTTCCGGGAACTGTCCGACGCCGTGGGAAAGGAGCGTGTCGTCTGGCGATACGACCCCATCTTCTTATCGGACCGCTACTCCATGGACTACCACTTCCGCGCCTTCGAGACCATGGCGGAAGAGCTGGAAGGGTATACGACCGGGGTCATTTTCAGTTTCATCGACCTCTACCAGAAGACCCGAAAGAACTTCCCTGAAGTGCGGGAAGTGACCGGGCCGGAGCAGGATGCCATGGCGGAACAGATGGTGTCCGTCGCGCACGAACACGGCATGGAACTCATCGCCTGTCTGGAAGATGCCCGCCTTGCCGGATACGGGGTCGACGTCTCCGGCTGCCTGACGAAAGAGAAACTCGAAGCGGCGCTGGACATCCGGCTGGACGTGCCGAAACACAGGGCGCAGACCCGGGAGGGGTGCGCGTGTCTCCTCGGCGGGGACATCGGCATGTACAACACCTGCGCCCACTTCTGCCGCTACTGCTACGCCAATTACGACCGGCCGACCGTGGTGCAGAACCGGGAACGGCACGACCCGGAGAGCCCCTTCCTCGTCGGCGGGCCCCACCCGGCCGACCGCATCCACGACGCCGACCAGCAGAGCTGGCTGGACCCGCAGATCGCCCTGTTTTAGAAAAGCTCTTGACGCTTCACAGAAAACAGGTACAATAGTTTTGTTCTTTTATTACCCCAAATTCAGGAGGTCCTCATCATGCAGGAGTATAAGCCCGTCAAAGAGGGAAAAGTCCGGGAGATCTATGACCTGGGCAATGCACTCGTCCTGGTGGCCACCGACCGCATTTCCGCGTTCGACGTCATCCTCAAAAACGAAGTCACAAAGAAGGGCACGGTCCTCACCCAGATGTCCAAGTTCTGGTTCGATCTGACCAAAGACATCCTTCCGAACCATATGATCAGCGTCGACGTGAACGACATGCCGGAGTATTTCCGTCAGCCTCAGTTCGACGGCAACAGCATGCTCTGCAAGAAGCTGACCATGCTTCCCATCGAAGCCATCGTCCGCGGGTACATCACCGGCTCCGGCTGGAAGAGCTACTGCGAGAACGGCACGGTCTGCGGCATCAAACTGCCGGAGGGCCTTAAAGAGTCCGACAAGCTGCCGGAAGCCATCTACACGCCGTCCACCAAGGCCGAGATCGGCGACCACGACGAGAACATCTCCTATGAGCAGTCCATCGCGGTCCTCGAAAAAGAGTTCCCGGGCAAAGGGGAAGAGTACGCGAAGAAGCTGCGCGACTGCACCCTCGCTCTTTACAACAAGTGCGCCGACTACGCCCGCACGAAGGGCATCATCATCGCCGACACCAAGTTCGAGTTCGGCCTCGACGAAGACGGCAACATCGTCGTTGCCGACGAAATGCTCACCCCCGACTCCAGCCGTTTCTGGCCGGTGGAAGGGTATGAGCCGGGCCACGGTCAGCCGTCCTTCGACAAGCAGTTTGTCCGCGATTACCTGAAGGCGCACCCCGACTGCAACTACGACCTGCCGCAGGACGTCATCGACAAGACCATCGACAAGTACCTCGAGGCCTACAAACTCCTCACCGGAGAGGACCTCGCGTAAACAAATTGAAGACGAAATACCTCCCCAAAACTGTTTTCGGTTTTGGGGATTTTTTCGTCTTCAATGGTATAATACGGTCAGAGAAAGCATTCGGAGAAAGGGGAGCCCTATGAAACAGAACGTTCGGAAAACAACGGGGAAAGCACTGACCGCGGTCCTGATCGTGCTGTGCCTGCTTCTGACCACCGGCATTTCGGCTTTCGCGGCCAACGGCATCTCGAATGAGCAGATCGCCGCCGCCTCCAAAATAGCCCGGCAGATGGAAGATGAAGGCCTGGTCCTGCTCAAGAACGACGACAGTTTCCTGCCGCTGAAAAACAAGAAAGTGAATGTCTTCGGCATCGCGTCCTGCGACCTGCTCCTCAGCGGAGGCGGGTCCGGTTCCGTCGTGGCAGACGAGGCGGTCGACTTCTACGAAGGCCTGAGACACGGCGGCATCCGGTACAACAAGGACCTCAAGAAGGTCTATGAGAACTGGAAGAGCCAGTACTCGCTTGCCGAGACCGGCAACGGCCTCATCGACATGCTCCTGAATTATGTCCAGGGCGACGGGGCAGAGGAACTGCCCATCGAGAACATTTCCGACGAGGTCATGGCGAGCGCCCGGGAGTTCTCGGATACGGCCCTCATCGTCTTCGGCAGCGCCGGCACGGAACTGGCGGACCTCACCAAGGCCGACCTGCGTCTCAACGAGACCCAGCGGGCCATGCTCGACGCCGTCACCTCCAACTTTGAGAACGTCATCGTCGTCTTCAACACCTCCAACACCATGGAGATGGACTGGGTCGAGCAGTATGACAGCATCAAGGCAGCCATCCTCATGTGGCTCCCCGGCCAGATCGGTGCCGAGTCCCTGGGCGATGTGCTCTCCGGCAAAGTGAACCCTTCCGGCAAGCTCACCGACTCCATTGCCTGGAAACTCGGGGACAACCCGACCATCCGGAACTTCGGCAATTACCAGTACGACGGGACGCTTCCGAGCATCCTCGGCAAGTACTTCATCGACTATGAGGAAGGCATCTATCTCGGCTACCGTTATTTCGAGACGTTCAACAAAAAGGCGGTCCAGTACCCCTTCGGCTACGGCCTCTCCTATACGACCTTTGACTGGGATGTCACAAGCTTCAAGGCGGATGCTCAGAACGTCACCGTCAAAGTCAAAGTGACCAACACCGGCAAACGGGCCGGCAAGGACGTCGTTCAGGTCTACTTCTCCGCGCCGTACACCAAAGGCGGCATCGAGAAGAGCGCCATCGAACTGGCGGCCTACGGCAAGACCGGCCTGCTGCAGCCCGGAAAGAGCGAGACGCTGACCCTGACCTACCGGACCAACGACATGGCCTCCTATGACATGAAGAAAGCCCAGGCGTGGGTGCTGGATGCCGGAACCTACAAGATCAAAGTCGGCCGCTCTGTCCGCGACATCGTGAAGACCTTCGACTACAGGGTCTCCGAGAAAAAGACGCTGAAGAAAGACGATAAGACCGGCACCGCCATCCGAAACCTCTTCAACGATACGAGTGAGGGCCTGACGGTCCTGTCCCGCGCGGACAAGAAGGGCACGTTCCCGCAGAAACCGACGGACTTCTCCATGCCGAAGAGCGTTGCCAACAGCGACCAGCGGCCCACGAAAGCGGCCGAAGGCAATGTCCCGAAACAGGGCGTCAATTACAAAGACGGCCCCATCCTGCTGAAGGATGTGGCAAAGGACGCGTCCCTCTGGACGAAGTACTTAAACCAGTTCACCGTCGATGAGATGATCGAGATGGTCGCGGAGAGCGGCTACGGGACCATGGG
>CAJGDU010000008.1 GCA_904502175.1 Clostridiaceae bacterium | reverse complement strand
CCCGAGAGGTCTTCTTTTTTTGCGCGATTTACTGTCCCACAAAAAAAGTTGTGTGACAGTTTCGCCCGAAAACATTGCGCGCGATTTACAAGTTGACTATACTACTAAAGAATTAAAGTAAAGGTGTGCCTTTCCGCACACTGTTGGAGGTATATTATGTCAGCTACATTAACCGTCAAAGGCCTCAAAGCAGGCGTCGGCGAAAAAGAGATCCTGCACGGGATCGACCTTGTCATCAACCCGGGCGAGACCCATGTCTTCATGGGCCCGAACGGTGCCGGTAAATCCACCCTCGGCAACGCGATCATGGGCCACCCGGCCTACGAAGTGACCGAAGGGTCCATCACTTACGGCGACCTCGACCTGCTCGAGGAGACCGCGGACAAGCGCGCGAAAGCGGGCCTGTTCATGACGTTCCAGAACCCGATCGAAGTCCCCGGCATCACCGTCGCGAACTTCATGCGCAACGCCATCGAGATGAGAACGGGCGAGCGCGTCAAACTGTGGAACTTCCGCAAAAAGGTCAAGGAGATCGCGAACATCCTGACCATTCCGGAAGACTACGCGGACCGCGACCTCAATGTCGGCTTCTCCGGCGGTGAGAAGAAGAAAGCGGAGATCCTCCAGCTGCTCATCCTCGACCCGGACCTTGCCATCCTCGACGAGACCGACTCCGGTCTGGACGTCGACGCCGTCCGCGTCGTCTCCAAGGGCATCCAGGAGTTCCAGAAAAAGCCGGGCAAATCGCTCTTCATCATCACGCACAACGCCGCCATCCTCGAGGCGCTGGATGTCACGCATACCCACATCCTCGTCGACGGAAAGATCGTCAAGAGCGGCGGCAAGGAACTCATCGACGAGATCTTCACCGAAGGCTTCGAGAAGTACATCGAAGCGGACGCCGAATAATCACAGAGAGGTAGCAACAATGGCAAAAGAGAAAACGTTCGTCGAGGACGTACAGCGCGACCTCTACGACTTTCGCGATGAGGAGATCGACTTTTACCGGGTCGACACCGGTCTGACTGAAGACATCGTCCTGCAGATCTCCGAAGAAAAGAATGACCCGGAATGGATGCGTGACTTCCGACTGAAGTGCCTCGACATCTTCAACCATTCCAAGATGCCGCCGTGGGGCCCCTCCATCGACGGCCTCGACCTCAACAACATCGTCACCTACGTCAAGCCGAAGACCGGCATGGCGGGCAAATGGGAAGATGTTCCGGAGGACATCAAGAACACGTTCGAGCGGCTCGGCATCCCCGAGGCGGAGAGAAAGTCTCTCGCCGGCGTCGGCGCCCAGTACGACTCGGAACTCGTCTATCACAACATCCGCGCCGAAGTCGCGGCCCAGGGCGTCATCTACACCGACGTGGAAAGCGCCCTCCACGGCCCCTACGGCGATATGATCAAGGACCACTTCATGAAACTGGTCCTGCCGACGGAACACCCCTTCGCCGCCCTGCACGGCGCCGTCTGGTCCGGCGGTTCCTTCGTCTACGTCCCGCCCGGAGTGGACGTCGAGATCCCGCTGCAGTCCTACTTCCGTCTGAACGCGCCGGGCGCCGGCCAGTTCGAGCACACCCTCATCATCGTCGATGACCGGGCGAAGCTCCACTTCATCGAAGGCTGCTCCGCGCCGAAATACAGCGTCGCGAACCTCCACGCCGGCTGTGTTGAGATCTACGTCGGGGACAACGCCAAAATGCGTTATTCCACCATCGAGAACTGGTCGAAGAACATGTACAACCTCAACACCAAGCGTGTGACGGTCGGCGCGAACAGCGCCATGGAGTGGGTCTCCGGTTCCTTCGGCTCCCACACGTCCTATCTGTACCCCATGACGGTCCTGAAGGGCGACCACTCCAAAATGGACTACACCGGCATCACCTTCGCCGGCGCCGGCCAGGAGCTGGACACCGGCATGAAGGTCAACCACATCGGCAAGCACACGACTTCCTCCGTCAATACCCGTTCCATCTGCAAGGACGGCGGCATCTCCAACACGAGAACGTCCGTGGTCATTGCGCCGAACGCGGACGAGTCGAAGTCCATCGTCGGCTGTACGTCCCTCATGCTGGACAGCAAATCGCGGTCCGACACCATCCCGGCCATCGACGTCCGGAATCAGAACTCCGATGTCGGTCACGAAGCAAAGATCGGCAAGATCTCCGATGAAGCGGTCTTCTACCTCATGTCCCGCGGCATCTCCGAAGAGGATGCCCGCGCCATGATCGTCTCCGGTTTCGCCGAGAGCGTCTCCAAGGAGCTCCCGCTGGAGTATGCCGTTGAAATGAACAACCTCATCCGGCTCGAAATGGTCGGAGCCATCGGTTAATGCGGGAAAGGAGAATACTACAATGGCAGAAGTAAAAAGTATTACACTGAACCGCATGAAGATGCTCACCTGGCGCTGGCTCAAGATGAATGAGCGCACGGTGGAATTCGCGGCCGAAGGCACGGCGGGTGCCCCCGACATCCTCCGCCCTGTGGGCGTCGAGGTCCTCGCAGACACCGCTGCCGTCAAAGACGTCAAAGGCGGCGCCGGCCCCCAGGTGGACGCGCTGCTGGAAAACGCAAACACCCTCGGGTTCTGCGTCGCGGACGGCGTGGAAGTCAAAGAGCCCGTCCGCATCCGGTACGACCTTTCGGACGGTGCCAGCACCTTTGAGAAATACGCGGTCGTCGTCGGCGACCACGCGAAGGTCACCCTCATCATGGATGTGGCTTCCGCGGAAAACGCGGAAGGCTATGCCGCGTTCCAGACCCACGTGAAAGTGGGGGAGGGCGCTGTCGTCAACCTCGTCCAGATCCATCGCGCCGCCAACGGTTATCACATCATCGATGACTTCGGCGCGGAGGTCGCGGAGACCGGCGCGTTCCACGCCATCCAGATCGCCTTCACCGGCAAAGAGAACGACCTCGGCGGTCACGTGGAACTCCTCGGAGACCGCGCACAGACCACCATCCATTCCGGCTATCTCACCGCGGACGACCACGCCATGGACATCAACTACTATGTCAACCACGTGGGCCGCGAGTGCCAGACCGATATCTACACCTCCGGCGTCCTGCGCGACCGGTGCTACAAAGTCTTCCGCACCACCATCGACTTCCAGCCCGGCGCCGTGAAGTCGGAAGGCGTGGAGAACGAGAACGTCCTGCTCATGAACAACGGTGTCACCAACAAGACCGTCCCCACCATCCTCTGCGGAGAAGAGGACGTCTCCGGTGAACACGGCTGTACGGTCGGACGGCTGGCCGACGACCTCATCTTCTACCTCGAGTCCCGGGGCATCCCGAACGAGGAGATCTACGAGATGATGGCCAAGGCCCGTCTCGAAGCCACCATCCGCCAGATCCCGGACGAGAAGACCGTGGAAGAGCTGGTGGAGTTCAACAACAATCTGTAAATCGCCCGCGGGAGAAGGAATACTATGATCGATGTAAAAGCAGTACGGAAAGACTTTCCGTTTTTCGAGGCCATGGACCTCGCGTACCTCGACAACTCCGCCACCTCCCAGACGCCGAAGAGCGTGCTGGACGCGGAGTGGCAGTTCTATGTGGACTCCAACGCCAACCCCTTCCGGGGCATCTATGAGCTTTCGGAGCGCGCCACCAACGCGTATGAACACGCCCGGGAGACCGTGCGGGAGTTCATCCATGCGAAGAGCGTGAAGGAAGTCGTCTTCACCCGGAACGCCTCCGAGAGCCTGAACCTCATTGCCTACAGTTTCGGCAGTCTCGTCTTAGAGGAGGGCGATGAGATCCTCGTCTCCATCCTCGAGCACCACAGCAACATGCTGCCCTGGCGCATGGCTGCGGAAAAGGCGGGCGCCACGGTGAAGTACCTCGAAGTGGACATCACCGGCGAGATCACCCCGGAGATGGTGCAGGAGGCCCTGACCCCGAAGACCAAGCTCTTCGCCATCACCCAGGTCTCCAACATCATGGGCCGGGAAAACGACATCAAAACGTTCGCGAAGCTGTGCCACGACAACGGCACCTACATCGTCTGTGACGGCGCCCAGAGCGTGCCCCACATGGCGGTGGACGTACAGGACCTCGACGTGGACTTCCTCGTGTTCTCCGGCCACAAGATGCTGTCGCCCATGGGCGTCGGCGTCCTGTACGGCAAGGAGGAGCACCTGGCGGCCATGCCTCCGTTCCTCACCGGCGGCGAGATGATCTCCACTGTCAGCTATGACGGCATGACCCTCTCGGAGCTGCCGCACAAGTTTGAGGCCGGCACGGTCAACGCCTCCGGTGCGGTCGCCCTGGAAGCCGCCATCGAGTACATCAAAAAGATCGGCTTTGAGGACATCGGAGCACGGGAGACCATGCTCTGCAAGCGCATGCTGGACGGCATCCGGAACATCCCGCACGTCACAGTGCTCGGCTCCGACAAACCGGAAGAGCACCACGGCATCATCGCCTTCAAGATCGACGGGGTCCATCCCCACGACATCTCCGCCATCTTCGCGGACAACAACGTCGCGGTCCGGGCGGGCCACCACTGCGCGCAGCCGCTGCACATCTGCCTCGGCATCCCGTCCACGACCCGCGCGAGCGTCATGTTCTACAACACCGAAGAGGAAGTGGACCGCTTCCTCGACATCCTGTCACAGATAAGGGGGGCAATGGGCTTTGGCGATTAACGCGTTTTACAATGAGATCCTCACGGATCACAACCTGCACCCAATGCACAAATACAACCTCAAGGACCCGAACCTCATCCTCGAGGGCCTGAACCCGAGCTGCGGCGACGACATCGTCCTGCAGCTGAAGATGAACGACGACGGCATCATTGAAGACGGTTCCTACAACGGCGACGGCTGTGCCGTCTCCATGGCCTCCGCCGACATGATGCTGGACCTCGTCATCGGCAAGCACAAAGACGAGGCGAAGCGCCTCGCGGACATCTTCGTCCGCATGATCAAATCCGAAGCCACGGAAGAGGAAATTGAAGAGCTCGAGGAAGCGTCCTCGCTGCGCGACGTCTCCCACATGCCTTCCCGGGTCAAGTGCGCCGTCCTCGGCTGGCACACCATGGAAGAGCTCGTGGACAAGGAACCCATCAAGAACCCCGGAGAGCGTTCCGGAGAGGCGGTAAGCACCGAATGAGTCTTTATAAAGAAATGGGCATCTCGGAAGAGGTGCTCCGTTTTTCCGAAAGCATCCTGGCCGGCCTGAAGGACCGGTTCGAGGAGCTGGACAAGACAGCGGAATACAACCAGTACAAGGTCCTGCACGCCATGCAGAAAAACCACGTGTCGGCACAGTGTTTTGCCGGGACGACGGGCTACGGGCATGACGACCTGGGGCGCGATGTGCTGGAGAAAGTCTATGCCGACGTGTTCCACACGGAGGCTGCCCTCGTGCGCCCGCAGATCACCTGCGGCACCCACGCGCTGGCCACCGCGCTGTCGGCGAACCTCCTGCCGGGCGACGAACTGCTGAGCCCGGTGGGGAAGCCCTATGACACGCTGGAAGAGGTCATCGGCATAAGGGAGTCCGCGTGCTCGCTGGCCGAGTACGGCGTCTCCTACCGGCAGGTGGACCTTCTGGAAGACGGCTCCATCGACTGGGACGGCATTGCGGCCGCCCTGGGCGAGAAGACGAAACTCGTCACCATCCAGCGGTCGAAGGGCTACCAGATGCGCCCGACCTTCTCGGTCGCGCAGATCGGGGAGCTCATCGCCTTCGTGAAAGAGCGCAAGCCGGATGTCCTCGTCATGGTGGACAACTGCTACGGCGAGTTCACGGAAACCCTGGAGCCCTCGGACGTGGGGGCCGACATGGTCGTCGGGTCCCTCATCAAGAACCCGGGCGGCGGCATCGCGCCCACCGGCGGGTACATCGCCGGCACGCGGCAGTGTGTGGACCGGTGTCTCTACCGGCTGAGCGCCCCGGGCCTCGGCCAGGACATCGGCGCGTCGCTCACCGTGAACACCTCGCTGTACCAGGGCTTTTTCTTCGCCCCGACCGTGGTCGCGGCCGCGCTGAAAGGCGCCATCTTTGTGGCGGCCGCCTTCGAACAGCTCGGCTTCCATGTCGTCCCGGCATCGGACGAACCGCGGTACGACATCATCCAGTCTATCGAACTGGGCTCGGAGGAGGCCATGCTCGCCTTTGCGGAGGGCATCCAGTCCGCCGCTCCGGTGGACAGCTTCGTCACCCCGGTGGCAGCGCCCATGGACGGCTATGACGACCTCGTCGTCATGGCGGCGGGCGACTTCATTCAGGGCTCTTCCATCGAACTCTCGGCGGACGGCCCCATGAGAGAACCGTATGCCATCTACTTCCAGGGAGGCCTTACGTTCCCCCACGCGAAGCTGGGCGGCATGATGGCCCTGCAGAAGATGCTGGACCGCGGGTTCCTCACTTTGTAAAGTGTTTCATTTTTTACTGGTATTTTTTAGTTTTATCTTTTAAGATGATAGTGTAGGCTTCTGCCTGCGCTATCATTCTTTTTTTGAAAAAGGAGTTTTTACTATGACTGCTGGAATCATTGCTATCATCATTTTGGTCGTCTTTGTGGCGCTGGTCGTCGTCTGGGTCATCTCGGTCCAGAGAAGACTGGTCTCCATCGACGAGCTCTGCGGCAACGCCATGTCTCAGATCGGTGTGCAGCAGAACACCCGTTGGGACGCGCTGAACGCGCTGGCCGACCTCACCAAGCAGTATGACGAGCACGAATACAATACACTGAAAGACGTCATCAGCCACCGCCAGCCCATTACGGCGAACAGCACGGCTGCCGACGCCGAGGCCCAGGAGAACTTCCTCACCCAGGCCATGGCCCGCTTCATGGCCGTTGCGGAGCAGTATCCGGACCTGAAGGCGAACACCATGTACACCGAGACCATGAAGGGCGTCAAGCAGTACGAAGAGAACGTCCGTCTGGCCCGTATGACCTACAACGACACGGTCACCAAGTTCAACCGCGTCGTCCGTCAGTTCCCGACCAACCTGGTCGCCGGCATGCTGGGCTTCCCGAAGAAGGATTACCTCGAGACCGAAGAAGCCAAGAAAGACATGCCCGATATGAAACGGTAACATTCCTATGAAAAAAGCATTCGCACGCGTGGCGAGCGCCCTGCTCGCCATGCTCTTTGCGGCTGTGCTGACCGTGCCGTCCTTCGCCATCGGGGAAGAGGGCGTCTACTACTCCATCGACGTGAGCGTCACCCTCCTCGACGACAGCTCCGCCCAGGTCATTGAGGTCTGGGACGTGGGGCTCGACGAAGACTGGTCCGAGATCTATGTCCCGAAGAACAACCTCGGCGACATGGCCATCAAAAACATGCAGGTCAAAGATCTCGACACCGGCGCGGAGTACACCTACGTCGGCGAGAACTGGGACGTGGGCTCCGGCATGAGCACGGCCGACAAGCGCCTCATGAAGCACGAGAAATGCGGTATCGCGCCCCGTTCCGACGGCGGTCTCGAGCTCTGCTGGGGCATCTCCGGCGAAGGCCGGCACAAATATCAGCTGAGCTATCTCATGACCAATGTGGTCCAGCGGTATTCGGACGGGTATGACGGGTTCCATGTACGGTTCGTCAATTCCAACCTGCATCCGCAGCCTCAGCATGTCTCGGTGGTGGTAGATACCCAGGACGTCGAGGAGATGACTCCGGACAACACGAAGTTCTGGGCCTTCGGCCTCATGGGCACCACCCGCATGGAGGACGGCCGCGTCATCGTCGAGTCCGACGAGAACGGCACCATCAACTACTGCAACGTCATGATGCGGTTCGACCAGGGCATGTTTGAACCGGCAGTGCAGAACGACAAAACGTTCCGCTATGTGGTGCAGCAGGCCTTTGTCGGTTCGGACTATGACCTCGACGCGTACGACAGCGGCGAGTCCGGCACGGACAGTGCCATTGCTGCTCCGGACACCGAGATCTACGGCGGCGATGAGAGCGACTTCTTCAACGGCGGCGGCAACAGCCGTCTGGTCGACTTCCTCATGGCGCTGTTCATCCCGCTCATCGCCCTTCTCATCTTCATCTTCGGCATCGGCCGCCTGCTCATGGGCCGCGGCACCAGCGGCAGCGGTCTGACCAAACGGGTCGTCTCCGACATCACCCGCAAGGAAAAGAAGGAAGTTCTTTACTCGAGAGACCTTCCCTTTGAAGGCAGCCTGCCGGAGTCCTACATGGCCCTCGACACCATGGATGAACTGCCCGGCAAGGGCGCCATCATCGAGGCGTACCTGCTGCGCTGGATGAAGGAAGGCTGGGCCCGGGTCGAGGAGACCCCGGAAAAACGGCTCGGCGGCCTGTTCGGCGAAAAGATGGTGCCCTCCATCGTCTTCCCGCCGGAGGCGGCAGAAGACGTGAGCGGCAAGATGAGCCCCGCGGAAAACGAACTGTGGAAGATCCTCCACGCCGCGGCCGGCTCCGATGAGATCCTTCAGGAGAAGGAACTGAAAGCTTACGGGCAGTCTCACTATGAGCGCCTCGAAGGCTTCTTCGAGGACGTCCTGAACGAAGGCGTCAAACGGGCGAAAGACCACGGCGACATCGTCGATACCGTCGAAAAGGTCTTCCTGTTCAACACCCACAAGACCACCTTCAGCGAGACGGGACGGAAGAAGTTCCTCGACCTTCTCGGCTTCAGGAAGTTCCTCAAAGAGTTCACCATCATCAACGAGCGCGAAGCGCGGGACGTCGGCCTCTGGGGCGACTACCTGTCCTATGCCGCCCTCTTCGGCATTGCGGAAGAGGTGGCGGAACAGTTCAAGGAACTGGTGCCCGACTTCTTCACGAATCCGGAGGCGTACGGCTACTACGGCGCCGGCTGGAACACCTATGACATGATCTGGATGATGCACTGGATGAACCACTTCTCCAACACGGCATACAACAGCTACATGGCCGGACGCTCCGCGCAGGAGATCCACACGGCCTCTTCCGGCGGCGGAGGGTTCTCCTCCTTCGGCGGTGGCGGCGGCTTCTCCGGCGGCGGCATCGGCGGCGGTGGCCGTTGACAGACAAAAAAAGACCTCGGCTCTGCCGAGGTCTTTTCGTTTATTTCAGTGCTGTCTTCACCAGACCGAGGAACAGCGGGTGCGGGCGGTTCGGGCGGCTCTTGAACTCGGGGTGGTACTGCACGCCGATGTAGAAGCCGTTCTCCGGGAGCTCGACGGTCTCGATGATGAGGTCGTCGGGGGAGTGGCCGGAGAGGACCAGGCCGGCGTCCCGCAGGACGTCCCGGTAGTCGTTGTTGAACTCATAGCGGTGGCGGTGCCGCTCCTGGATCTCCCGTTTGCCGTACCACTTCTCCATCTGGCTGCCGGGCTCGATGACACAGGGATAGGCGCCGAGGCGGAGGGTGCCGCCCTTGCGGATGTTTTTGTACTGGTCCGGCATGAAGTCGATGACCTTGTGTTTCGCGGTCTCATCGAACTCGCCGGAACTCGCGCCTTCGAGGCCGCAGACGTGCCGGGAAAACTCGATGACGGCGATCTGCATGCCGAGGCAGATGCCGAGGTAGGGGAGGTTCTGGGTCCTGCAGTATTCCGCGGTGGCGATCTTCCCCTCGATGCCGCGGTTGCCGAAGCCGCCGGGGACGACCACGCCGTCGACGTTTTTCAGGATGTCAGCGACGTTCTCCCGAGTGATGAGTTCAGAGTCGATCCACTCGATGTCCACATGGGCGCCGCAGGCATAGCCCGCGTGGCGCAGGGCCTCCGCCACGGACAGGTAGGCGTCGTGGAGCTGCACGTACTTGCCGACGATGCCGATGGTCACGTTTTTCGCGGCGTGTTCAATGGAGTCCACCATCTGCTTCCAGTCCGCAAGGTCGAGCTCGTGCGGGTCCAGGCCGAGGTCCAGACAGACGAGGCGGGAGAAGCCGTGCTTCTCGAGCATGACCGGAGCCTCATAGAGGGTGGGCACCGTCATGTTCTCGATGACGTGCTCTGTCCGGACGTTACAGAACATGGCGATCTTCTTGAAGATGCCGGGCTCCAGCGGCTTGTCGCAGCGGAGGACGATGAAGTTCGGGTGGATGCCGAGGCCCTGCAGCTCCTTGACGGAGTGCTGGGTGGGTTTGGTCTTGTGCTCGTCGGAGCCGGAGAGGAAGGGGACGAGGGTGACGTGGATGAAGCAGCAGTTCTCGGGGCCGACTTCCAGGGAGACCTGGCGGATCGCCTCAATGAAAGGCTGGCTCTCGATGTCGCCGATGGTGCCGCCGATCTCCGTGATGACGACGTCCGCTTCGGAGTGTTCTCCGACGGCGTAGATGAAGTCCTTGATCTCGTTGGTGATGTGGGGGATGACCTGAACAGTCTGTCCGAGGTATTCGCCGCGGCGCTCCTTGTTCAGGACGTTCCAGTAGACCTTGCCGGTGGTGAGGTTCGAGAACTTGTTGAGGTCCTCGTCGATGAAGCGCTCATAGTGGCCGAGGTCCAGGTCCGTCTCCGCGCCGTCTTCGGTCACGTAGACCTCGCCGTGCTGGAAGGGACTCATGGTGCCGGGGTCCACGTTGATGTACGGGTCCAGCTTCTGGGCCGCCACTTTGTAGCCCCGGGCCTTCAGCAGGCGTCCGAGGGAGGCCGCCGTAATGCCCTTGCCGAGGCCGGAGACGACACCGCCGGTCACAAAGATGTATTTGGTACTCATTCAGACACTCCTTTTCCTGACGGGGAAGTGACGCAAAAAGAAAAAGCCCACCTGCGTTTTGGGGGCACGAGGCCCGTGACGCAAATGAACTCCATTGCTCACTTCTCAAAATGAAAAATGATATTTGTTTTACAAGAAAAGTATAGTCTTCCGTTTTTCATTTTTCAAGGGGTTTTTCACAGCGATTTCCCCAAAACAGGTGAGCGGAGGCTCACAAAATGAAAGTTGACATATACATTATTTGCATATATAATACTTTGCAAGCGGCAAAGGCGTCGCAGTCACCCAAGGGTGTACTGTATCGTTTTGCCGCTTATTTTTTTCGTCATTTTAAACCATCATAAATATGCAAAGAATGGAGTTTGAAAACTATGAAGAACCAGCACCTCATCGAAGTCCTTGAAAGTGTCAAAAAGCGCGACAGCGACCAGCCGGAGTTCATCCAGGCCGTCACCGAAGTGTTCGAGTCTCTGGACCCCGTGGCAGACGCCCGCCCCGACCTCATTGAAGCCGGCGTGTTCGAGCGCATCGTCGAGCCGGAACGCCAGATCATCTTCCGCGTTCCGTGGGTCGACGACAACGGCAAAGTCCAGGTCAACCGCGGTTTCCGCGTCCAGTTCAACTCCGCCATCGGCCCCTACAAAGGCGGCCTGCGTCTCCATCCGTCTGTCTACCTTGGCATCATCAAGTTCCTCGGTTTTGAGCAGATCTTCAAAAACTCCCTGACCACCCTGCCCATGGGCGGCGGCAAAGGCGGCTCCGACTTCGACCCGAAGGGCAAGTCCGACGCCGAGGTCATGCGTTTCTGCCAGAGCTTCATGACCGAGCTCTCCAAGCATATCGGCCCCGACACCGACGTTCCCGCCGGCGACATCGGCACCGGTGCCCGTGAAGTCGCCTACATGTTCGGCCAGTACAAGAGACTCCGCAACGAGTTCTCCGGCGTCCTGACCGGCAAGGGCCTCACCTTCGGCGGCTCCCTCGCCAGAACCGAAGCCACCGGCTACGGTCTGTGCTATTTCTGCAACGAGATGCTGAAGGCGAACGGCAAGTCCTTCGAGGGCCAGACCGTCTGCATCTCCGGTTCCGGCAACGTCGCCATCTACGCGGTGGAAAAAGCCACTGCTCTGGGTGCGAAAGTCATCACCATGTCCGACTCCAACGGCTACATCGTCGACAAGAACGGCATCGACCTCGACTGTGTCAAGCAGCTGAAGGAAGTCGAGAGAAAGAGAATCAAAGAGTACGTCAGCACCCATCCGGATGCCGAGTACCATGAAGGCTGCGCCGGCGTGTGGAGCACTCCCTGCGACATCGCGCTGCCCTGCGCCACCCAGAACGAGATCGACGAGGCCTCCGCGAAGGCTCTGGCTGCCAACGGCTGCTACTGTGTCTGCGAAGGCGCGAACATGCCCTCCACGCCCGAAGCCATCGAAGTTTACTTCGCCAACAACATGCTCTACGGCCCGGCCAAAGCGGCCAATGCCGGCGGCGTCGCCGTATCCGGTCTGGAAATGTCCCAGAACTCCATGCGTTACGGCTGGACATTCGAGGAAGTTGATGGTAGACTTCAAACTATTATGAAAGATATTTTTGCCTCCTGTGACTCCGCAGCCAAAGAGTTCGGCCTGGAAGGAAACTACATGGCGGGTGCCAACATCGCCGGTTTCCTGAAAGTCGCGGAAGCCATGAAGGCTCAGGGATGTGTATAACAACATGTACGAAGGACTCATATTTCCCGAAGGCTACAAAGCGAAGCTGTCTCCCAAGGAGACACAGACCGCTGTAGAATTCACCAGAGACGCGTTCCAGAAGAACATCCGTCTTGCGCTGAACCTGCGCCGCGTGACCTGCCCGCTCTTCGTGACGGCGGCCAGCGGCATCAACGACGACCTCAACGGCGTCGAGCGCAAAGTGGAGTTCGACATGGCGAATGTGGAAGGGACCGCCCAGGTGGTCCAGTCCCTGGCCAAGTGGAAACGCGCGGCCCTCGGGCGGTACGGGTTTGAACCGGGGGAGGGCATGTACACCAACATGTCCGCCATCCGCCGAGACGACTCCTGCGACTCGCTGCACTCCATCTACGTGGACCAGTGGGACTGGGAGCGCGTCATCACCGAAGACCAGCGCAATGAGGAATACCTCAAGGACACCGTCCAGCGCATCGTCAACGCCCTGGCTGCCACCAAGGCCTTTGTGAACAACCAGTACCCGGACCTGCACCGGACCATCGAGCCGGACGTGTTCTTCATCACGGCGCAGGAGCTGGAAGATATGTACCCGGACCTCTCTCCGAAAGAGCGGGAAGACCGCATCGTGGAGGAGAAGAAGACCGTCTTCATCATGCAGATCGGCGACGTTCTGAAGAGCGGGCAGAAGCATGACGGACGGGCCCCGGACTACGACGACTGGAAACTCAACGGCGATCTGCTCCTCTGGAACGAAGTCCTGAACTGCGCGGAAGAGATCTCTTCCATGGGCATCCGCGTGGACGCGGCGTCTCTGAAAGAGCAGCTGAAGAAAGCCGGCTGTGAAGAGCGCCTGCAGTACCCCTTCCACAAGGGCATCATCGACGGCACTCTGCCGCTGACCATCGGCGGCGGCATCGGCCAGTCCCGCGTCTGCATGTTCATGCTGGAAAAAGCCCATGTGGGTGAGGTTCAGGTCTCGGTGTGGCCCGAGGACATGCTGGAGGAATGCGAGAAGCACGGCATCACGCTGCTCCAGTAAATACGACCTGTATGAGCAGGACCCCGGAGAATGTCTCCGGGGTCCTTTTTCTGTGGAATACGCACAAAGGGAAACTGGAACTTTTGTTAAGAATGTGGTATAATAATCGCGTAATTTTCGTAAATCGCCCAAGGAAAACGTGCAGGAGGCGCACTATGCTGGAGCTCAATTCTTATGTCATCTACGGGGACAACGGCGTTTGTCTCGTAGCCGACAGGCGGAAGGAGAAGTTTGCCGGTGTCATCCGCGAATACTATATCCTGAAGCCCCAGGGAAATGAAGGCGCCACGCTGTTCGTCCCCACCGACAACGAAGAGATCATCTCCAAGATGCGGGCCATCCTCAGCAAGGAAGAGATCCTCGACATCATCCACTCGCTGCCCGGAGAGAAAGTCCCCTGGGAGGAGAACAACAAGGTGCGGGGCGAGTATTACGACGAAGTCTTCGACCGGGGCGACCGCCGGGAGCTGTTGCTCCTCATCAAGTCGCTGTATGACCACAGGAAGGTCCGGAAGGAAGAGGGCAAGAAGCTTTGGACCATTGACGAAAACGCCATGAAGCACGCCGAGAGCCTCGTCTATGAGGAGTTCGGGACGGTGCTCGGCATCCCGCAGGAAGAGGTCGTCGACTTTATTGTTTCGGAAGTCGAAAAGGCGGAACGCGGGGAAGTGTGAGTTTTTGAGAATGTATGGAGAGTTGGGAACAGCTCTCCATTTTTTTGTAACAGTTTGTAAAGAGAACGTAAATTGACTTTTGCGCAGGGGAAGACTATATTTAGTCTTGTTATAGAAAGAGGTGTTCATCTTTGAGCGAAAACAGATTTCAGAAGATCCTCGAACAGCTGCGTGACCCCGACTCGGCTCTGTCCCGCCGGATCGAGACCATCGGCATGTCCGGCATGACCTTTGCCGGCGCCGGGCTCGGCATGCTGAAGTTCGTGGATTACGCGCAGAGAAAACAGTTGAAATACTCCGATGTCCTCAACCTGTTCCGGGAGGGGAAGATCGCCTCCTATCATTTCGATATGAGCAGCCGGGACCTCATCTTCCAGCGGAAAGACAACGGGACCTACGGTTCCGCCATCGTGCCGGACGCTGAGCTGTTCCTGAAGGACATCCACGACTACGTCAAAAAACACAACGAGGAGAACCCGGAAGACGTCATCTCCATGGACTATTCCCACGGCATCCCGAACTGGGTCTACGGTGCCCTCATCGGCGGCGTGGCGCTGCTCCTCATGCTGGACAACGCCCTTTGGAACATGTCCCAGACCCAGCAGCAGATCCAGATCCGTCAGGACCAGGGACGTCAGCAGTTCACCAAGTCCAAGTTCTCGCTGGAGAGCCGCCGTACCGCCACCTTCGCTGACGTGGCCGGCGCGGAAGAGGAGAAGGAAGAACTGAAGGAGATCGTCGAATACCTGAGAGACCCCGGCAAGTTCACCCGCCTCGGCGCCCGCGTGCCGAAGGGTGTCCTCATGGTCGGCCCTCCCGGTACCGGCAAGACCCTGCTGGCCCGCGCGGTCGCGGGGGAGGCAGGCGTGCCCTTCTTCTCCGTCTCCGGTTCGGAGTTCGTGGAAATGTATGTCGGCGTCGGTGCCGCCCGGGTGCGCGATCTGTTCGCCCAGGCCAAGGCCAACGCCCCTGCCATCGTCTTCATCGACGAGATAGACGCCCTGGCCCGGAAACGTGCCACAGACCTCTATACCGGCAACGAAGAGCGTGAGACCACCCTCAACCAGCTGCTGGTCGAGATGGACGGCTTCACCACCGAGGAGAACATCATCCTCATCGGCGCCACCAACCGGGCGGACGTCCTCGACCCGGCCCTTCTGCGGCCCGGCCGTTTCGACCGCCAGGTCCATGTCGGCTATCCGGACATCAAGGCCCGCGAGGCCATCCTGAAGGTCCATGTCAAGGGCAAACCGCTCGCGAACGAAGTGGACCTCGCCGAAGTGGCGAAGAACACCACCGGCTTCACCGGCGCGGACCTCGAGAACCTTTTGAACGAAGCGGCGCTCCTCTCCGCGAAGCGGAACAAGAATGCCATCGGCAATGAAGAGCTGAAGGAAGCGGCCGTCAAAGTCATGATGGGCGCGGAGAAACGCTCCCGCAAGGTCACCGACAAGGAACGCCGTCTGACGGCCTTCCACGAGGCGGGCCACGCCGTGGCCACCTACCACCTGGAGAGCCAGGACCCGGTCACGGAAGTGTCCATCATCCCGCGAGGCGCGGCCGGCGGCTACACCATGTCCACCCCGCAGGAGGACAAGATGTACATGTCCCGCGGCGAAATGCTCGACGAGCTCGTCACGCTGCTCGGCGGCCGGGTGGCGGAAGCCCTCGTCATCGGCGACGTCTCCACCGGCGCCTCGAACGACCTCGAGCGCGCCACGGCGCTTGCCAAGAGCATGATCACCCGCTACGGCATGGACGACATCATCGGTCTTGCCACGTACGGCACCAACACCGGCTTCTACGGCACCATCAAGGACTACTCCGAGAGCACGGCCACCGCCATCGACGAGGAAGTCAACGCCTTGCTGAAAGCCGCCTATGACCGCTGCGAGAAGATCCTCACCGAGCACAGAGACCAGCTCGACAAGCTGGCCGAATATCTCCTCGAGCACGAGAAGATCGACCAGTCCGGCTTCGAGAAGCTCATGGAAGCATAAAGTAAAATCAAGAAAGACCTCTCAGCTGAGAGGTCTTTTTTCTAATTCTGCGTTCTTTTCGTTTTCCGCTCGTCGCTCGTTGACGAAGGCGAGGACGCGGTTGAGGATGAGCAGGACGACAGCGGAGAGGTACAGCAGCACGATGAACGGCACGATGAACTTCGAGGAGAAGGGATCGGCAATGTTATAACCGATGGCGGTGAAGGAGATGACCTTCACGAGGTAGCCGAGCAGCGAGATGCCGAGGAAGGACCGGTAGTCCATCTGCATGTTGCCGAACAGGGAACTGATGGGGTTGGCCGGCACGAACGGGATCATGCGCATGGCGAACAGGATGATGGGGTTGCCGGTGCCGCCTTTGGCGCTCTGGACGGCGTCCTCCTCGTCGATGAGGATGGAGAGGACGGGGACCTTGATGAGCTTGTCTTTGATGAACCGGACGACTTTGCCGATGCCCCGGCCGATGGCGATGAAGAAGCGGAGCACGGGGTTCGTGACCGGCTTCTTGACCTTTTTGTCCTTGCCCTGGAGTTTCTCCAGCGCCTCTTTTTCCTGCTTGCGCTTGTCAGAAGTTTCCTTGAGGACTTTCTTGGTGCTGTTGTCCGCGTCGGAGACGACCTTCCAGAGGTTGTCGGACCGCATGATGAACTTCTTGATGCCGTTGCTCTTCGCGTTGTAGCCCATGGCGTACTTGATGGTGAAGATGATGCCGACGCCGATGAGGTTGATGATGAGCGCGACGGGGAAGGGGAAGATGACGGCCGCGATAAGGCAGGTGGCGGACACGGGAACAATGCCCACAAAGGACTTGAGGGCAAAGAAGATGAGGAGAGCCAGTACGATGAGCGGCTTGTACGGGAGTTCCGTGACCCGCTGCTCCAGGTTCTCCATGAAGGATTTGAATTTGATGTAGCGCATTTGGGCCCTGGTGATGCCAAGGTCCTCTCTCATTTGCTCGGCAGTCTGCGTAAGGGTGCCGACGATGTCGGGCCGCTCCGTTTTCCCCTCCGTCTTCGTCTCCTTCTCCTCTTTCGGTTTCGCGTTCTCGCTGACCCCGGGGAACTGCTCCTGCGCCATGGAGGACAGCTTCTCGAAGGGGGCGGTGATGTTGGTGAAATCGAGGTGGAGATTGAGATACGTGAAGACGATGGCGAGGAGGAGCAGAATGACGGCGATGGCATCCAGAAGCCGACTGGATCTCCGAATTCTACGCTGCTCCATTATCGTTCCTCACACAAAATATCTGTTATCAAAATTATATAAGGTTTTGTTTCACGGGTCAATGAGAAACACCCCGGACGCGGGGTCCGGGGTGTGAAAAACGGAAGGGGATTATTCGACTTCGTTCGTGGCAATGATGTCCACGCCGGTGCCGAGCAGGTCCTTGATGGCGACGTCGCCGATGTGGACCGGAGCCGGGAGAGAGGCCTTGTTGATCTCCTTCATGGCGGAGAGCAGCAGCTCTTTCGGGATGGCTCTGCTGGATTTGACCGGAACGATGTACGCTTTGCCGCCGGTGACCTTGACCGTGGAGGTCAGGGAGCGCTCGGGGTGCGTGACTTCCGCTCTGGCATAGGTGTCGCCGCGGGGGCAGGAGTTTCCGGTGACACTGATGACTTCGTTGACTTCATTCAGTGTGACGGTGACCGGGCAACCGCGGGGACATGCAACGCAAATCAGATTTCTTTCGATCATGGTTATGCCTCCTCAATACTGATGACGATTTCCTGGTCAGGTGTCATTTCGGCAATGTCTTTGGCCTTGATGATGACGTTCTCCATTTCACCGGGAGCCAGTTTGATCTTCTTGCGGTTGAGAAGGACCTTGTCTCCGCAGGTGACGACGACGCGCTTGTCGTGATAGACGTTGGCGACGCGGAAGTAGATCTTGACGTCTTCCTGCTCGTCGAGGTTGATGGTCTGGGGGACCGTGTAACGGACGCCGTTGATGCCGCGGGTCTTGATGACGTCTCCGTGGCGCAGGCCGTCGATGTACTGGGCAGCGCCCTTACCGGCGATCTGGGACTCCTGGGTGACGAAGTCGACCAGGTCGTGGACCTGGAGCACGTTGCCGCAGGCGAAGACGCCGGGCTGGGAGGTCATGCGCATCTCATCGACCTTCGGGCCGCGGGTGACCATATCCATGTCGAGATCGATCTGCTTGGAGAGTTCGTTCTCGGGGATGAGGCCGACGGAGAGGAGGACGGTGTCGCAGGGAATGTATTCCTCGGTGCCGGGAATGGGCATCATCTTGTCATCGACATTGGCGATGGTAACGCCTTCCACGCGCTCGAGGCCGTGGATCTTGATGACGGTGCAGGAGAGCCGCAGCGGGATGTCGAAGTCGTCGAGACACTGAACGATGTTTCTCTGAAGACCGCCGGAGTAGGGCATGACTTCGCAGACGACTTTGACCTTGGCGCCCTCGAGGGTCATGCGGCGGGCCATGATGAGGCCGATGTCGCCGGAGCCGAGGATGACGCATTCGTGGCCGGGCATGTAGCCGTCGATGTTGACGAACTTCTGCGCCTGGCCGGCGGACATGACGCCTGCCGGACGGGTGCCGGCAATGTCCAGCGCTCCGCGGGGACGCTCTCTGCAGCCCATGGCCAGGATGATGGCCTTGGCGTTAATGGTGATGAGGCCGTCTTCTTTATTGGTGGCGATGACCTGGTTCTCTTTCGTGATGTTCAGAACCATCGTGTTGAGCTTGACGGCGATCTTCGTCTCGTCCATCAGTTTGACGAAGCGGTCGGCATATTCCGGACCGGAGAGCTCCTCACCGAAATAGGTGAGACCGAAACCGGTGTGGATGCACTGCTCCAGGATGCCGCCGAGGCGGACGTCTCTCTCCAGGACGATGATGTTTTCTTCGGGGACCCCGTTGTCTTTCGCGGAAAGGGCCGCGGCCATGCCGGCCGGACCGCCGCCGATGACGACAAGATCGTAGTTCAAAATCTCATTCATGATCATTTCGTCCTTTCGTAGATGATGTCGGAATGCCTGCCGAACTTGGTGACCTCATTGATGGGCATGTCGAGCTCTTCCGCGAGGATCTCCATGACTTTGGAGCCGCAGAAACCGCCCTGGCAGCGGCCCATGCCGGCACGGGTCCGGCGTTTGACGCCGTCGAGGTCGATGGCGCCGCCCGGCGCGCGGATGGCATCTCTGATCTCGCCTTCGGTGACCGTCTCGCAACGGCAGACGATGCGGGAATAGGCGGGGTCTTTGGCGATGAGCTCGGCGCGCTCTTCCGGACTCATGGTGCGGAAGAAGACCGGAGCTTTCCGGGACGGATCCCAGTTGTCTTTCTTCTTGGGCTTCTCATCCATGGTGGCGAGGACCAGGTTCTCCACTTCTTCCGCGATGGCGGGGGAGGAGGCAAGACCCGGAGACTCGATGCCGATGAGGTTGATCATGTATTTGTTGTTCTTGGCCGGAGCGATGTAGAAGTCATGCTCGATCCAGTGAGCGCGGAGACCCGCGAAGGATGTGATCTGGTCTCTCGGGCTGACCTGAGGGACCGACTTCTGCGCTTCGGCATAGGTGTGGCGGAGCGCGCCGTCCCGGACGGAGACGTCATGCTTGCCTTCCATGTTGTCGTTCTGGTCCAGAGAAGTGGGGCCGACGAAGACGTTGTGATGGGTGGTCGGCGCGACCAGGATGCCCTTGCCCATTTCGGTGGGGCACTGGAAGACCGTATGGGTGACCAGCGGGTAGACGCTGCGGTCGAGCAGGCCGTATTCGCCCTTGCGGGGAATGACCTTGAACTTCTCGCCGTTGAAGTTCTCCAGCAGATAGCTGGCGAAGATGCCGGCGGAGTTGACGATGTACTTGGAACGGATGACGCGGCCGTCCTTGGCGCCGAGGATGAACATGCCGTCCTCGTAGACGATGCCGCCGACGTTGAATTTCCGAAGGAATTCGACGCCGTTGTTGATGGCGCATTCGGCAGCGCCGATGGCCAGCTCGTAGGGGGAGACGATGCCGGCGGTGGGGGCATACAGCGCGCCGTACGCCTCGTCGGCAATGTTGGGCTCCATCTCGACGAGCTCGTCCCGTTCGATGATCTTCAGTTCGTCCCGGGTGAGTCCGTTGGCAATACCTCTCATGTAGAGGTCCTGGATGGTGGCCATCTCCTCTTCGGAGAAGGCGACGACCAGAGAGCCGTTCTTCTCATAGGGGACGTGGAGCGTGGTGGCCAGTTCCTCCATCATGCGGCAGCCCTTGACATTGAGCTCCGCCATCCGGGTGCCGGTCTCGCAGTCGAAGCCGGCGTGGACGATG